>JANMIV010000262.1:0-8279 GCA_031375995.1 Bacteroidota bacterium | reverse complement strand
ATTATTTGAAATATATTATTAAAGTGTTTCACTTTTTTCTGTTATTACGTTTATAACCTCTAGGCCTTTAATAACTTCAAGTCTATCTTTACCATGTAAAAAAGTGGGTGTATTATCTTCATTTTTACTTTCTCTAAATTTACTTTCTTTAAAAGCTTCTTTTACAGAAACAGCTTTAATTGTGTTGTTTAATAAGTCGCTTCTTACAAAATAGGCATTGTTACCAGCATTATTAGAACAAACTAATGAATATCCCTTTCTATTGGCTTCAAAATAAAAAGCTGCTAATGAAGCTCCTGCAAATAAATTACTGTAATGAGCTTGAGTTCTATTAAAGTTTTTATTGTATGGTACTGAAATAGGTCTTTCTTCTCCAAATACACCATTATACTCAGCAATAATTATAGAAGGATTTAATTTTTCCAAATTAATTTCTTTAAATATGTAATAATCATTTCCATCAATATCAATGTTCAGTATTCCAATATTTGATAACCCAGTTTCATTAAGTAATGCGTTAATATTTTCCCTATCAATAAAAACTGCTTTATGATTTAAACAAAATTTCCAGTACCAATCACGACTTTTTAAACTATTAATTGATTCATCGGAACCATCCATAACAAAACCCGACCAGTTATTATTCATCATTAAAAATCTTGTATTTGATTCTAAATAATCTTCTACACCAAATTCTATAAAGGTCTCATTTTCTATTTTGACATTCTTAATCAAATATTGTATGATACCGTCATCTCCAAATTGACTAAAAATTTTAAATTCATGGTCGTTTATATTATTTTAAAAATTTGTTTTTTGTTGTTTTGTTAACATATCACCAATTGCTAATAATACTGGTTCGTTCTTTGAACTGCTTGTTGGTTTTACATAATTAATAATTAAATTTATAATGTTTCTTATTATTTGTTTCATGCTTTGTTTTATTAAAAATTAGGATAATTGGTGATTTTTTAAAGTTCCTATATGTCAATTTGTATTTGGTTTTATTTAGTTTAGTTAACTGAATTAATAGCCATAACTATAGCTTTATGTAATGCTTCGCCAAGTTTATTTTGGTTAAGTTCCGCATTTTTCAAAATAGTTTCATTGGTTAATTTTTTTAAAATTAAAATCTGTTTCATTTTTATCGCTAAGTCATGGGCATTTCCTGCTTCAAAAAACAATAGGTTTTCCTCGTTAAGTTCTTTATTTATAGGAATATTACTAACAACTGCGGGCAATCCATAAGCTACGGCCTCGTATATTGAACCACCGCCAGGCCCACCTTCAAAAAGTGTTGGCTGAATTACAGCTAAGGAATGAATCATTAGTTGTAACTGAAACTGTTTTTCAATATAACCCAAAATATGCACTTTTTCGCTGATATTAAGCTCATTTATTAAATTTTGTAATTCAGTAAAGTAATTAGGGTCTCTTGAATCTTGAGTTCCACCAGTGCAAATCAAATGTATGTTTTTATCTCCGCCATTTTGATAAAATTGTGCTAAAGCCATAAATGCAGTTTTGTGGTCTTTATGTTTCCAAAATTGATTAGATATTATAAAGTACTTATTTGGAAGTTCTTTATTATTAAAGGTTTCAATATTTTTATATTCAGAATTATAAAGTGGGCAAAACGGCAGTGAAACAACATGGTTAGACTTTTGATAATACTTTTCAATATCGTTTCTAACTGCTAAGCCATTTACAATAACTGCTTTGGCATTTGCTAAAATATGGTTGAAGGATTTGTTTCTACTTTCAATATCTTTAGCAGTAAAAAAATGAGGGTAGTATTTATGCTGTAAATCGTATATATATCCTACCCAAGGAAAAGGAAATTGACTACCCAAATTACTAAATGATGGAATTACTACATCAATTTTTTGTTCGCTTAATTGATTAATAAAATTGCTTTGAGAATGCTTAAATATTACAAATTTAACATCTGCCTCTTTTGATAAAACACTTTTTATATGTTCTAAATTGAATTGATGATTGGCTATATGGAATTTATTTGTGCTTAAAACTATATTTATTATTTTTTTAAAACCTAATTTAAGCGTTGCAAATAGAGAATCAGCCTTAATTGGAATAAAAACGACTATTTCATAATTATATTTTTTGCTAACCTTATTCAAACCTTTGAGAATTATGCGCAAAAAGTCAATTCCGCCACCCCAGTCCATAAAGTATTCGGCATATATTCCAATTTTCATTTTTTATTTAATTTTTCTCGCAGGCGTACCCACATAAGTTCCTGGTTCCGTTATGGATTTTACAACTAATGAGCCCGCACCAATAATAGTATTTTCACAAATATCAATTCTTTCTAGTATAACTGCACCAGTTCCGATGAAAACATTTTTATCAATTTTAACATTACCCGAAATATGACAGCCAGGTGAAATAGTAACATAATCATTTATCTGAGTATCATGACCTACGGTACAATCCAAGTTTAAATGAACAAAATTACCAAACACGACATCAGTAGTTATAGCGTTATTTGCACAAATAATATTACCTATTCCCATCTTAACTTTTTCTTTTCTCTTATCAAAAATGGTACTTGGATGTATAATATTGGGATGGGTAAAACTTTCGGAAAATTTTAAACGTTGATGAATTCGCTCTTTTATTATCGGACTACCAACCGCTATAAATACATTATTAGTGCTATTATTATCCAAATTATTAAAATAGGTTTCTTCAGTAATAACTTGAACTCCATTAATTACTTCCCCAATATTTTCTTTACTAATAAAAAAATGTGGTCGTAAATCTATCTGTTTACTTTCAAATAAATCATTAATTAACCAATCTACCTCTTTTGCAAAACCTGCCGATCCAAATATTACATTCATTTACTTAAAACTATTTATTACATCACAAATAATAGCAACCTGATTTTCTGTTAAACTAGGATAACTTGGTAAATTTAAACCTCTCCAACCTAAATTTTCAGCCACGGGATGTTTTTGAAACTTTAAACCGTACATCGGCATGGTATGCACTGGATAAAATAACGGACGAGTTTCAATTCCTTCATTTGCTAGTGCTTCTCTTAGTGCATCACGCTTCGAAGGGTCGTTTATAAGAATTGAGCACATCCAATAAGAGTGATAAACATCTTCATGTTGTTTATGGAACTCTATATTGGGGTTGGTAATTTTTTCTTTATACCAATTTGCTACTTGGCGTTTTTGTGCTAAAAATGTATCAACTTGTTCTAATTGTGCCAAGCCAATTGCGGCACAAATATTGGTCATACGGTAATTATAACCAATTACATCATGCCAATATTGGCGGTGTTTAGCTAATCCTTGACCCTTAAAATGTACCGCTCTATCCATTAAAGTTTCGTCATTGGTTACTACCATGCCGCCTTCTCCAGTGGTTATGGTTTTATTGCCAAAAAAACTAAAAGTTGAAATGTCGCCAAAAGTACCTACATGCTTACCTTTATAAGTAGAACCAATTGCCTCTGCACAATCTTCAATCAAAAACAAGTTGTTTTCTTTACAAATAGTTTGAAGCGCATCCATATTGCAAGCATGGCCGTATAAATGCACTGCCATAATAGCTTTGGTTTTTGAGGTAATTTTGCGTTTTACATCTTCGGTATCAAGCTGCCAATTGCTTTGTAAGCTATCTACAAAAATAGGCGTAGCACCTGTGTATGCAATTGCATTAACCGATGCTATATATGTCAAAGTTGGCACTATTACCTCATCGCCAGGGCCAATTCCAAGAGCAATTAAAGCTAAATGTATAGCCACAGTTCCGTTACTAACTGCGGTAGCATGTTTTATATTTATGTATGAAGCAAATTGTTCTTCAAACTGGCCTAAAAATTTACCTTTTGATGAAATCCATGTGGAATCTAAACATTCATTCACATATTTTTTTTCATTTCCATTTAAAGATGGTTGATAAACAGGAATTTTTATACTCATAAAATATTTTGTATTGCAATTATAACTTATTTAAACCAAATTCCTTTGGCCTTTTTGTTAATAATTAAATAGTACTGATACGGGCTTAATATACTGCTTGGTAGCAAACAAATACATGAAGAGAGCATAATACCTTCTATACCCATATTACAGTATTTACATAAAAATAATGATAGAGGCACATTGATAAATACCAATAAAATGGCTCCTAAAAATTGAACCCTAATTTTATCAACTGCATTTATAAAATTGGAAAAAATACTTCCCCAGCCATTCATTAATACAAATAACGCTGAGTACCAAATTAGTGCTTGATTGTATTCTAGTTTACGTTTTATCCAAATATCTAAAACAAATGGTAAAATTAAAACCATCACAACTAAACACATTGTAAGTACTAATAAAATGTACAATAGTTTTTTTACCATGTTTTTTACCCATTGAATATCGTTTTTAAAGTAAGCATCTGCAAAACTTGCCCAAAATGGCATTATTATTATCCCAAAACCCATAAGAGGAATAGAGAAATATTTATTAATAATACTAAATGGAGTAACCTGCTCTGGACCAAACAATTGCGAAATGATTACATTGTTTGATGTAAACATAAACATAACAGCTAATTGTATTAAAAAAAACTGTATTCCTTTACTAAATAAAAAACGAGAAAGCTTAAAATCAATGAATGAAAAGGAAGGTTTGTATTGTTTTAATATTGAATTGTAAAATAAAAATGAGCCAATTAATAATAAAAAAACTGGAGTCGCACTATTTATTATTCCAATCAAAATAATATTGCTATTAGTCGTTTTACTTACAATAAAGGTAACTAGTAATATAAGTAATGATCCTAAAAATTCAATTGTATTGCTAATTGCCACTTTGTGATAAGCTGCCAATGTAGTAGTTAAAATGGATAAAATCATTTTACCACATAACATTATAAATGTAATTTGAATTAGGAACTGAATTGTACCAAAGTTCATATTGGTGTTTAGTATACTATTCCAATTTAAAAAATAATTAACAATTTCAAAAACAGCTATTAAACTACCACAAATAATGCAAATAATAGCATAGGTTGTACTTAAGTATTTTCTCGCTAGTAAATGATTTTCTGTAGCTACTGCTTGCGTAAATTTATTTCTAAATCCATTTGCTAAACCAATATCAAAAAAATAAAACCAAGTTGTAATTGATGAAAGTGTTAACCAAACGCCATAATCTTGAGTTTCTAAATAGTTTAAATTAATTGGAACCAATAGTATTCCACTAGCAGCAACTCCAAATTTTAAGAAAAACGAATAAAAAATATTAAAAAATACATCTAAACTTCGTTGTTGAGTATTGGGTAAAAACTTACTTATTAATTTCCGAATCACAGTTACTTGTTACAATTTTTTTTCAATATTATAAATTATAATTCAGAAAAAAGGTAGTTATATTCTTTTAATATTTTTTATTTCTAGTTTCTAGCGTTATTAGTCCAAAATACATTTATAAAAACTTTAACAACAACAATTTATTATTTGTCAGATTTAAATAAAAATATTGAATTTTTCTCATTTCAAAATGAAAAAGCATGTGTTCTTATAGTTAAATAAACTAGACAATACACACTTTTTGGCGATAACAAAAACGCTCAAGTAGTAAATATTCCATATTCTTACTTATTTTTGGTCAATTAAATTCAAATAAAATGAAATACTTTTTATCGTTTTGTGTTGTTATTATATTCAGTATTGGATCAATTATTGGTCAATCAACCCAAATATATGAAACTAAAATTGTTGGTGGTAAAGCATATACTGTATATCCCATTAAATCAGGCGATACTTGGCAATCTATTGCTGATGAATTTTCTGTTTCAATTGATGCGTTATACAATGCCAACCCGAAAGTAAAGGAGGACTTAAAAGGGACAAAAAAACTTTTCATACCTCATTCTGAAAAAAAACAAAGTATTAAAGTAGAAACAAATATCAATATTGATAACTCTGATACAGATTCCTTTGTTTTACCTTATACAGGTGATACAACAGTAAGAAAACTAGGTGAGCCTGAAAAAAAAGTAGTTAAAATAGAACGTGCAAAAGTATATGGAGAAGAACTAAGAACTGAATTTAGAGGCGCTAATAGCCTTATAGTTTACAAAATAGGAAAAAATGATAATATAAAAGATGTTGCAAGCCATTACTACTGTTCAATAGCAGAAATATTGGAAATAAATCCCAATGTAAATCCACAATTAGAGCCTGGTAAAATAATTAAAATTCCAGTTAGAAGAGAGCAAGTGGTTGCCTTTGAGGAAGTTACTGACTTAACAAATAAAAACACTGTATCAACTGATAGCTCGGAAGAAGCACCAAAAGCAGAACCTACAATAAATCAGGACATTAAATCCGTAGTTAATACTGAAGTTAACACGGCAAAAAATGATACGATTTTAAAAGAAGATGATAACAAATCACAAAAAAACGAACCAAAAGAAGATACTAGCATAGGAGAAGATAATATAGTAGAAGAAAATTTAGGCCCAAATGAATCTAGATTAGGCGACTATATTGTGCTGAAAAGAAGTGGCAAATTATTTATAAAACATACTGTAATTAGTGGAGAGGATTTAACTAGAATTGCTAGAACAAATTACTCCAGTAATTCACGTATTTTAGCTGCAAATGGCTTAAATTCGTCAAAAGTTACAACTGGGCAAATTTTACTTATTCCCACAACAAAAGAAACTTTAAAGAAACTTACTGGACTCAATTACGGACAAAGAACAAAAAATACAACTGCGAAAAAAGCTTCTAAAAATACTGAAGATAAAAAGTCGAAAACTGAAAAAATTGAGAAAATTGCCAAAGTCAAAAAGAGCCCTAAAGTCAAAACAATTAAACCTGCTGCTGAAACTCCAGTTGAGGTAGCTGCAACAAATACTTTCAATGGCTTCAAATGGGGTGATGTAATAAATCCAAGTAATGATAGATTGGAAGATAGCGCAAGAAAAACAATTGCCAATAACGCAAAAGACTTTAATATTAAAGAAGTGCATGCCAATGCTTCCGAAGGAGAAACAAAGGAAACTTATACGCATACCGTACTAAAGGGAGAAACAATGGAAAGTATTGCAAAAAAATACAAAGTGGCTTCTAGTGATATTGCCAATTGGAACAATTTATATCAAGAAAGAGTTCGTGTTGGTCAAGATTTAATAGTAAATGCCAAAAGAGCGGCCAAACCTTATCTGGCAATTAATTCTATTACCCCTGAACAAAAAGTTCAAATTAAGCAAAATGATAAATCCAACAAAATACTTTCAGTGCAAGAAAACGGTTTATGTATTTTAACTGACAACCCTATTTTTACTGGTATTTTGCATAAAACAGCTCCAGTTGGAACTCTTTTATACGTAACCAATTTAGACAACTTTAAAAAAATTTACGTTCGAGTAACAGGCACTTTATCTGAAAAGGAAGAGGCCGATGTAATATTAAGAATTGATAGAGAAACTGCCAATCACTTATTGGTGAATACTCCATTAACAAATGTATCTATCACTTATGGAATTGTAGATTAGTAGCCCCCTTGAATTAGAATACCCGCTTTTTTCAATTCACTGAAAAAAGTAGGATACGATTTAGATACCGCGCTTATATCGTCTAAGGCTATGTTACTAAATAACAAAGCCAAGGGTGCAAATGCCATAACAAGCCTATGGTCGTTGTAGGTATTTATTAAAACGTGCTTTTTATAATCTACTCTATCAATTGGATGTATAAAAATAGATGTGGTATTATATTCAATATGATACCCCAACTTACAAAGTTCTTGCACCAAAGCCAATAAGCGATTACTTTCCTTAATGACTAAATTTTGTAATCCTGTTATAGTTGCTTTTACATTTAATGCAGCACATGCAACACTCAAAGCGGGAGCTAAATCAATGCATGACAATAAATCAAAGTGCAAATTCGTTTCAGGTGCCTTATGCTTATAAATAACGAGCCCTTCATCTGTTTCATTTGACTTTACCCCTAGTTTCTCAAATATTTCAGCAGTTACTTTATCCCCTTGTATGCTATTGAGCGATAAACCTTTTAAACAAACCTCCATATTGGAATGAAGTACTACAATTAAATACCAAAAAACAGCACTGCTCCAATCTTTTTCAATAGCATAATCAGCAATATGAATTGACTGATGTAATTGTTTTATTTCAATATTGTTAGTACTCCATTTGATTTCAAATCCCCACGACTCCATCAATAAAGCGGTCATATTTATATAATCAAAGGAAGCAACCTTGCCTTTGAGTGTTAT
>JANMIV010000245.1:0-14083 GCA_031375995.1 Bacteroidota bacterium | reverse complement strand
GGGGTCGTTTTTTTTCTTCTTTATTTTTCATGTTTACACGGTATTTTGTGTAAACCTATTTCAGGACAAGTCACTCTGATGAATAGGTTGGTTAGGACACCAACCTTGGACAAATGACTCCAAAGGAGTCAACTGTTTATAGCTCAAATACCCAATAGAATATACGACCCCGATGGGGTCGTATGCAACAACCTATCGTTCATTGCTATAAACATTAAACCTTTTCAAGGTAGAAAATTCTGAGTGGAATGACACGGTGGTTCTATCTCTAAAAGGTCTGTGAAAACAACGACCTCAGGCAGGCTTTTTTGAGCGAGATGCTTCGTACCTACCATTGACGTTTTTTGCGAACTGATAATAATAAAGCAATTGGTCATTCCGCAGGAATCCCCTTAATATGGCAACCAACTCAGAATAATAAAAATTGGTTGCCGAGGAAAGGAGTTTCCTTCTGAATGACGCAAAGTCATTTTATATTAATTTTTTTGAAAAAAAATTATCCCTCAGCATTACGGAGGATTCGGCTGTCTGCACTTGTGTATCCCGACCAAGCGTACACGGAACAACTTACCTCATCCACACTTTGAAGTAGGCTATTTGGTCTTCTAATTGCACTTTTAATAAATAAAACCCTGAAGTACCATTGTTATTGATTGGAATGGCGTTTTCGCCAAGGGTTGTTGCTTGTTCTTGGGTAAATAATGGAGTACCCGCTAAACTGATGAGTTCTATAATGGCATTACTGGCTACCTCTGCTTGTATTTTAACTATTGGATTATTGTTTTCATAATACAATGAAATGGTGGAGCTTAGTTTCTCCGTTGAACCTACTCTTTGAATAGCACTGTAAGTATAGGCATTATCAAAATCTGTTTGCTTTAAGCGGTAATAGCTGATGCCATCAAATGGATTATTATCCGTAAAACTATAGCGTGTATTGGTACTTGAATTCCCTTTCCCTTTTACCGTTCCAATGCTTTCAAAATGGTTTCCATCTGAGCTTCTTTCTATGGTAAAATAATCATTGTTTATTTCTGATGCTGTTTCCCAAGTACAATTCACTTTTTTATTGTCTAATACTGCATTAAATGCAATTAGCTTTACTGGCAATATGCCAGAAGCACTGAATTTAGCTATAAAAGCATCCCAATTACCACCATTAATTGTTTGGTGTGCGCCAATAGTTGCTATTCCATTGCTTGAATAAGTATATCCTGTTATTATTATATTTCCACCTACATCTGTTGTTATTCCAGACACACGATCATTGCTACTCCCTCCAAAATAAGTAGCCCATTGCCTTACGCCATTGATATTGAATTTAGCGAGGAAGGCATCATAAGTGAAGCTAGTGCCTCCAATTATCGTTTGATGTGCGCCCATTGTGGCCATTGCATTGCTTGAATTGGTATAGCCTATTATTATTACATTTCCATTGGTATCTGTTGCTATTCCATTTCCTTCCTCCTCATTACTCCCACCATAATAAGTAGCCCATTGTCTTATACCATTGGTATTAAACTTAGCGATGAAAGCATCATTAACACCACTAAATATTGTTTGATGCGCGCCAATAGTTGCTATCGCATTGCTTGAATTAGTTACTCCTGTCATTAGTATATTTCCATTGGCATCTGTTGTTATTCCATATCCCCAATCATTATTACTGCCTCCATAATAAGTAGCCCATTGTCTTATTCCATTGCTATTGAACTTGGCTATAAAAGCATCTATTGAGCCACCACCAAATGTAGTTTGGTATGCTCCAACAGTTGCTATGGCATTGTTTGATTCAGTTTGTCCTGTTATTACAATATTCCCATTGGCATCTGTTGTTATTTTATATCCAGTATCGTCATTACTCCCACCATGGTAAGTAGCCCATTGTCTCATACCATTGGTATTGAACTTAGCTATAAAAGCATCATAATTACCACCGCCATAAATTGTTTGGTGTGCACCCATTGTTGCTATTGCATTTGGTGAAAAAGTTGATCCTGTTATGACAATATTGCTGTTGCCATCCGTTGCTATTGATCCTCCAGACTCAAAACCATTTCCTCCATAATAAGTAGCCCATTGTCTTATACCATTGCTATTAAACTTAGCTATAAAAGCATCATAAGCGCCACCTCCAAATGTTGTTTGATGTGCGCCCATAGTGGCTATTGCATTGGTTGAACTCGTTTGTCCTGTTATTATAATATTCCCACTGGTATCTGTTGCTACTCCATATCCTTCATCACCATCAATTCCTCCGTAATAAGTAGCCCATTGTCTTATACCCGTGGCATTAAACTTAGCTATAAAAGCATCTTCATTTCCACCTTGTATTGTTTGATATGCTCCAGTAGTTGCTATTGCATTGCTTGAATTAGTATATCCTATTACCAATACATTCCCACTGGCATCTGTTGTTATTCCAAATAAATAATCATTACTACTGCCTCCATAATATGTGGACCAATTGATGGGATCTATTACCAGTGTTTGGCTATGGTTATATTCGGCTGCATTTATGCCAAATATATTGTTGGCAAGGGCTATAAAATTAGCTTTTATGCTACTGTGGGAATTGTTGCTGTTAATTACATAACTCAATGGAATATTTTCTTCTATATTGCCATAAGCCGTTTCTATGAGTATGTTTCCTGCTTTGTTTAGGCTGGTGTGGTTTGCTCCTATAAACTCCAATTGAATATTAGCTAGGTTTGCATTGGGTTTTACTATAAAATTGTATTTAAATTGGCCTTTGTTTATGGCATCGTTTAGTACGAATTCTATGTCAATATTGGGATATACATTTTCGTATATTACTTTTTGAAAATGCTGTACATTGGTAATGCCTTCTTCAGGGGTTGCTGTGGTGTAGTAGTTGATATAATCGCTTGCTGCTTCGTATGGTTTTAGTACTGCGTTTTTATTTCCATCTTTAAAGTTAATATCAACACGGTGTACTTCATGGCTTATATCAAAGGAGTCTGCTTCTGAAGCCAACTTGCCTTTCGGTTCTTTTTCTATGGTGGTTTTAGGTGTTTTTACGGTATGTATTACTTCGTAACTAAAGCCTCCTTTGCGCAACTGAACACGCAATCCATTGCCATTGTACAAGTACAAAACATGGGGATTTAGTTGGTTGTTTTGGTCTATTATTTGTCCTTTATTTTGTATAAAACCATATTGGGCAGCAACGGGTTTATTGATATTGCTGGCTTTGGCGTTGAAAATTACTACCAAGACAAGAAATAGGAACGAAATATGTTTTTTCATTATTTTAATTTTGGACGAATATATGTAATTGGAATTAAATATCTTTAATGCTTTATCAATATCATAAAATGGGTGAGGACATTTCCAAGGTTGGTGAGGACACCAACCTTGGGCAAAAGAGAAAAAATGGAATAACGGAGCAAGATGCTTCGTACCTCAGCATGACTGAGAGGTTGCCTTTCTGCCAGCGGTTGCGTCTTTTGACCAACCGCTTATCTGCGCTGCCCGCGGTTGTGTTTCCCTACCAAACGCACAGAATAACTTACCTCATCCACACTTTGAAGTAGGCCACCTTATCTTCTAATTGAACTTTTAATAAATAAAACCCAGAAGTACCATTGCTATTGATTGGAATGGTGTTTTCGCCAAGGGTTGTTGCTTGTGCTTGGGTAAATAATGGAATACCAGCTAAGCTGATGAGTTCTATAATGGCATTACTGGCTACTTCTGCATTTATTTTAACTATGGGGTTATTGTTTTCGTAATACAATGAAATTTTAGAACCCAACTTTTCATTATTCAATTCAATTAGTTTTACTGATAATGCCCCCGCAGCACTAAATTTAGCTATAAAGGCATCTTCATCTTCACCACCACCATGAATTGATTGATGGGCTCCAGTTGTTGCTATTGCATTGTTTGAATTAGTATATCCTGTTATTATAATATTCCCATTTGCATCCGTTGCTATTCCATTTCCTCTCTCCTCACCTCTACCTCCATAATAAGTAGCCCATTGCCTTACTCCACTGCTATTAAACTTGGCTATAAAGGCATCCCAAATATCACCAAATACCGCTTGATGCGTTCCAGTTGTTGCTATTGCTTTAGTTGACTGAGTAATCCCTGTTATTATTATATTCCCACTGGCATCCGCTGCTATTCCATCTGCATGATCATAGCCACTTCCACCATAATAAGTAGCCCATTGTCTTATACCATTGCCATTAAACTTGGCTATAAAAGCATCAGAATTTCCACCAATTACTACTTGATGTGAACCAACTGTTGCTATGCCATTGGTTGACTGAGTGGTTCCTGCTATTATTATATTCCCACTGACATCTATTATTATTCCTTTTGCTGCATCAGTGATAGACCCTCCATAATAAGTAGCCCATTGCCTCACTCCATTGTTATTAAACTTAGCTATAAATGCATTATAAAGAATACCTCCGTGGGTCACTTGATGTGTTCCAACAGTTGCTATGCCATTGGTTGAAGTTGTATGTCCAGTTATTATAATATCTCCATTAGAATCTGTCTTTATTCCTAATCCAACATCCTCTTTACTCCCACCAAAATAAGTAGCCCATTGTCTTACCCCATCACTATTAAACTTAGCAATAAAAGCATCTACATATCCTCCAAACGTTGTTTGATGTGCACCAACTGTTGAAATTGCATCTGTTGAAATAGTTCGTCCCAATATTATAATGTTTCCAATTGCATCTGCTGTTATTTCAAACCCTTGATCAATAGAACTCCCTCCATAATAAGTAGCCCATTGTCTTACTCCTTTAGTATTAAATTTTGCTACAAATGCATCTCCACCACCACCTTGCTCTGTTTGATGCGCTCCATCCGTTGCTATTTTAAAGTCTGAATTAGCAGTTCCAGTTATTATTACATTTCCGTTTGCATCCGTGGTTATTCCATCTCCCCTTTCATAACCAGTACCTCCATAATAAGTAGCCCATTGTATTACTCCACTGCTATTAAACTTGGCTATAAAAGCATTATAACTATCGCTGCTTAATATAGTCTGATATGAACCAGTAGTTGCTATTCCATTACTTGATTTGGTATATCCTGTTATTATAATATTTCCATCAGCATCTGTTGCTATTTTATTACCTAAATCTTCAGTACTTCCACCATAATAAGTAGCCCAATTGGTGGGGTCTATTACCAGTGATTGGCTATGGTTATAATTCTCGGCATTTATACCAAATACATTATTGGCTAGTGCTATAAAATTAGCTTTTATGGTGCTATGGGAATTGTTGCTGTTAATTACATAACTCAAAGGTATATTTTCTTCTATGTTGCCATAAGCTGTTTCTATGAGTATGTTGCCTGCTTTATTTAAGCTGGTATGGTTTGCTCCTAATAACTCCAATTGTATATCGGCTAAGTTCGCATTGGGTTTTACTATAAAATTGTATTTGAACTTACCTCTATTTGTAGCATCGTTTAGTACAAATTCTATATCTATATTGGGATATACATTTTCGTATATTACTTTTTGAAAATGCTGCACTTGGGTAATGCCTTCTTCGGGGGTGGCTGTGGTATAATAGTTTATATAATCGCTTGCTGCATCGTAGGGTTTTAGTATTGCGTTTTTGTTTCCATCTTTAAAGTTAATGTCAACACGGTGTACTTCATGGCTTATATCAAAGGAGTCTGCTGCGGAAGCAAACTTGCCTGAGGATTCTTCATTTATGATGGTTTTGGGTGTTTTTACAGTATGTATTACTTCGTAACTAAAACCGCCTTTGCGCAACTGCACGCGCAATCCATTGCCATTGTACAAATACAAAACATGGGGATTTAGTTGGTTGTTTTGGTCAATTATTTGTCTTTTGTTTTGTATAAAACCATATTGCGAGGAAATGGGTTTATTGATAGTGGCGGCTTTGGTGTTTAAGGCTACTACCCATAACAAGAATAGGAATGAAATATGTTTTTTCATTATTTAAATTTTGGACGAATATATGTGATTGGAATTAAATATCTTTAATGCTTTATCAATATCATAAAAAAGGTTGGTGAGGACACCAACCTTGGGCAAATGAAATAAGATGCTTCGTGCCTCAGCATGATTGAGAGGTGGCATGTTTGCGCTTGTGTCTTTTGACCATCCTTTTATAGGATTTGTTCATTGACATTCGAGGCATAAAAAACCCCTTAGCAATTTGTTGCTAGCCCAAAAAGCAGGTAAAAACCAAGCTCAAACTAGGTTTACCTTAACTATTTAATTTTACTGCAATGGCTTTGGCGCAATTTTCTCCATCCATGGCTGCACTTACTATACCTCCTGCATAGCCCGCACCTTCTGCACAGGGATATAAACCTTTTACTTGTATATGCTCAAAAGAATCTCTATTGCGTGGAATACGCACTGGGGATGATGTTCTGCTTTCGGTAGCCAAAAGCACCGCCTCATTGCTTAAATAGCCATGCATTTTTTTTCCAAAAGCTTTCATAGCTCCCTGCAAACATGCAGCTACATAGTTTGGCAATACCTCATTCAAATTCCTACTGACTGTGCCTGGCAAATAACTAGTAACAGGCAATGCGGCTGAATTTTTGTTATTGACAAAATCTAACATGCGTTGTGCAGGAGCTTGCAAAGTTTTATTGCCCATAGCAAAACAATCTTGCTCCACTTTACTTTGAAAATACATACCTGCCAAAGCTCCCTGCTTTTCAAAGCCTTTAAAATCTGTTTCGTTTATGGATACCACCATGCCAGAATTGGCAAAGGGATTATTGCGTTTAGAAGGACTCCAACCGTTTACTACTATTTCCCCAGGTGCCGTCATGGCTGGAGCTATAATACCTCCCGGACACATACAGAAACTAAATACGCCTCTCCCATTTACCTGCTCTACCAAGCTATAACTAGCCGCTGGCAAAAGCGGATTCCTTTCTGTACCACACTTGTACTGTATGCTATCAATTAAAGCCTGAGGATGTTCTATACGCACCCCCAAAGCAAATGGTTTGGCTTCTATGGCTATATGCCTGCGCTGTAACAATTCAAATATATCTCTGGCCGAATGCCCTGTAGCCAATATTACTTGCGCACAGTTAATAGTTGTTTGCCCATTGATGGTAATTGTTTTTATGGCATCGTTCTCCACTGCTATATCGGTTAGTTTGGAGTTAAAGTGTATTTCGCCACCACAGTTTATAATGGTTTCTCTAATACGCTCTATTATATGCGGTAGTTTATTGGTACCTATATGTGGATGACTTTCATACAATATATTATCTTCTGCACCATGGAACACAAGTAATTTCAATATGCGGTTTACATCGCCACGTTTAGAGGAGCGGGTATATAATTTACCATCGCTATAGGTTCCAGCTCCACCTTCGCCAAAACAATAATTGCTCTCTGGGTTTACGGTATTGTGTTTGGTTATATTGGCTAGGTCGCGTCTACGATCGCGCACGTTTTTACCCCGCTCAAAAAGTACTGGTTTTATACCCAATTCTATCAGTTGCAATGCGGCAAACAAACCTGCTGGCCCAGCACCAATAATGGCCACTTCTTTGGCATTGCTTACATTTTTAAAATCAAAACCAATGGTTTCCTTTACGGGTGTTTCATTGATAAAAACATCTAAAGTCAAATTAATGCGAACTGGCTTTTTGCGTGCGTCAATCGATTTTTTTATGTACGTAAATCCATTGATTTCATCCAAGCCAAAACCAAAACTCTTATTGATTTCGCGCTTTACATCCGCATCTGTTTTCAACTGCTCAGGCAAAGCAGTCAGTTGTATGGTCTTTTTCATGGTTAGGTTTTTATCCTAAAAGTTTAAATCTTATTTTCTATTGCCAAATTAATGACAATTTATTTAAAATACTTCAACTGTATTATAAAAGTTCAAATAACTGGCATAGTATCTAGTCAATAAGCAAGCATTAAAGCCTTGGTATTATTTACTTGCTACCAACCGCTAACTAAACAAATTAAACACCAAATAGCTGCTACCATAGGCCAAAACAGTGAGATATATGAATTGAATAAGTGGCCATTTTACGCTATTGGTTTCTTTTTTTACTATGGCAATGGTGCTCATACACTGCATGGCAAAAGCATAAAAAATCATGAGCGATAAAAAGGTAGCCATATTGTAACTAGGCTTGCCCGTTCGGGGATTTATTTCTGCCATCATTTTTTCCTTAATATGTCCAAAACTATTGTCTCCATCGTCATTTACACTGTATATGGTATTCATGGTACCTACAAATACCTCGCGAGCTGCCAAAGAAGTTAAAAGCGCAATGCCTATTTTCCAATCAAAACCCAATGGGCGTATAATAGGCTCTATCATTTTACCAAATTCTCCAGCATAACTTGCCTCCAGCTTTTCGGCATTCATTTGCAATTGCATTTCCTTTTTAGCAGCCGGGTTTATTGTACCACTATTATACATGGCCTCATATTTACTTTCTATAGCACTAAAACTAGCCTGTGGCCCAGTAGAGGCCACTACCCACAAAATAACAGATACCGCAATAATTATTTTTCCTGCACCAAACACAAAGGCACTTCCTTTTTCGTAAATGGTAATTAATAAATTGGAAAAAACAGGAATTTTATACCCAGGCAATTCCAGTATAAAATACGTTTTTTCTTTTTGCTTAATAAAAAGCTTAAAAATCCATGCACTGAGTAATGCGGCTCCAAAGCCAATTAAATACATGAGCATTAATACCAAACCATGCATATTAAATGGCCCCCATTTGGCCGATTTATCCAACATCATACCTATAAGCAAGGTGTAAACAGGCAAACGTGCCGAACAGCTCATAAGTGGCGTAACCAAGATGGTAATTAATCGCTCCTTTTTATTTTCTATGCTGCGAGTAGCCATAATACTGGGTACAGCACATGCCATACCCCCAATTAAAGGCACTATGGACTTTCCATTCATGCCAAACGGACGCATAATTTTATCCATAATAAAGCCTACACGAGCCATATAGCCTACATCTTCTAATATGGCAATGAACAGAAACAATAATATAATTTGGGGTAAAAACACCAAAACACCTGTCAATCCAGCTAA
The DNA here is from genome assembly GCA_031375995.1 of Bacteroidota bacterium. Lineage (GTDB taxonomy): Bacteria > Bacteroidota > Bacteroidia > UKL13-3 > UKL13-3 > JAAFJM01. The sequence continues at coordinate 5,000 of JANMIV010000245.1, read as the reverse complement.
AATGCCATGCACAATCAAATCATTGAGTACCCCTGCTGGTAAAGTATTTTCTACATAGTCAGTAAATGCACTCAAACCCTTTTCAAGCCATTCCTTTGGGTATTCGCTCCAACTAAACATGGCCTGAAATACGAGTAGTAATAATAGGAGAAAAATAGATATGCCATAGTAGCGATGCGTTAAAACCTTGTCTATTTTAGCCGTAATAGATGCTTTTAAAAGCGAAGTTTTTTTTAAGCGTGCATACTTTACTGTTTCATCTATAATGTTATAGCGGGTAAGTACCTCTTGTTCCTGAAAACCAATTAAATCAAAAGCATACTGTTTAAATATTTCATTGAGCCTAATGGCTTTCTCACTTAGTAAACTGGAGGCATTGATGGCATATTGTAGGGCAGCATATTTATTGCGCTTATCGGTTACTTTGCTTATATCCAATAGCATATCCTGATTTACTTTTTCCAGACTAAAGTATTCAGCGGTTATCCGCAAAGTATCGTCAAGCAACACTGTTTTTAGCTTTTCTATACCCTCCTTTTTGCGCGCATTGATGCTTATTACGGGTACTTTTAGCTTTTCCTCTAGTTTGGCTATGTCATACCTTATACCTCTGCGTTCGGCTACATCAAGCATATTTAAAGCCAAAACTATAGGTACTTTTAAATCTGCCACTTGGGTAAACAGCAATAAATTGCGTTTTAAATTACTGGCATCGGCAATAAACACTACCAAATCTGGGTAGTTTGTCTCCGCTTTATTGCGCAGTATTTCGTAGGTAACTAATTCATCGGCACTTTTGGGGTATAAACTATAGGTGCCGGGTAAATCTATAATGTGGGCACTTTTATCGGCACTGAGTTTTACACTGCCTGTTTTTTTCTCTACGGTAGTACCTGGAAAATTAGAAACCTTATGGTTAAGTCCTGTAAGGGCATTGAATAAACTTGTTTTACCGCAATTGGGATTGCCTACAAGCGCAACGGTTATTTCTCTCTGTTCCAATTAGTCAATTAGTTTAATTTCTATGCACCTTGCATCTTGCATACGCAAACACACCTTACTCTCACTCAAATTAATGGCTATAGGATCGCCAAATGGCGCAACATTTTCCAATTCTACTTCTTCGCCAGGCAACAGACCCATTTCAAAAAGTTTCAATGCCAATACTGGCCCATTTACTTTGGTTATAATTGCCTTTTTCCCAAAACCCAATTCCGTTAGATTCATCATTTGAGCCGCAATTTAGAATAAATCTATATAACTCAAAAATTATTAGGCTCCCTGTAATATTTATCATGCTACTATATGAGCAAACTCGCTTATTGGCTGTACTGTGACAAATTTTATTGGGAATGGATTTAAAAGAAGTTTATATATGCAGTAGGCTTTTTAAAACTTTTATTTGCAACGCATATTTATAAAAGCAATAAACCAATTGGAATAAGCTAAAATGAGTAATACCCCCTCCAATAATGCGCATATACATTTTGCTTATGCTAGCTTAAGACCTATTTCCTTAAGCTTTGCATTGCTTTATTTGGGCTTTTCTATTGCACATGTATTGGTATTATCTGGACCTGCCCAAATTATATTGCTTAGCATATCAAGCTTCACCATGCTTTTCTATTTAAGCCTGCGCCTTATGCTTATAAAGCCAAATGCTTTGTTTGCATATACAGAGCAACTTTCGTGGTGCTTACTGCTTTTCCCCTATCTCAATACTTTTACACACATGTGGCTTTACAAGGATCCCTTGCAAACTACTTTCATACTGCTTATACATGTAGGTGCAGGTATTGTATTGGTATCGCGCAAAACTTTTATAGTTACTATACTCTCTACCTCCATTATTTGGTTTATAATGGCTTATGCCAATAGTTTTGCTGGGTTTTGGCTGCATTTTTCCTTTACTTTGATTCCTGCCATTATTTTGGCATGGGTAAGCAATGTTACCATACATAATAGCTTTAGTAAATTAGACTCGGCTAAAGAGCTAGTGGAGGCCAAAAACAAAGAATTAGAAGAAACTATACAAGGGCTTGAGCTTCAAAGTGCACTTTTACAAAAAAATATTATCAGCTTAGAAACAGCAAAGCTGGAGGCTGAAAAAGCCACCATGGCCAAATCGGAGTTTGTGGCCAATATGAGCCACGAAATAAGAACACCACTCAATGGAGTAATTGGTTTTAGCGACCTGCTTATGCACACCCAATTAGATGCTACGCAAAAAGAATATATTCAAGTAATAAACTCATCAGCCAACTCATTGTTAGATGTGCTAAATGATGTATTGGACTTTTCGAAAATTGAAGCGGGTAAGCTAGAGCTAGAAACAACACCTGTCCATTTAATGGAACTTATCCATCAAGTAGAGACCATTATTAAGTACCAAGCCCAACAAAAAGGAATAGCTATAATTATAGTACTAGACCCCCAGCTACCGCCTTTTGTAATGTCGGACATTGTAAGGCTAAGACAAGTGCTTGTAAACTTAGTAGGCAATGCCATTAAGTTTACCGAAAAAGGCAGTGTTAAGGTGAGTATTAAAGTGCTTGAAATGGAAGGCAAAGTACGCTGTAAACTTCGCTTTGCGGTAACTGACACGGGTATAGGCATTGACCATCAAAACAAAGAAAAAATTTTCAAGGCTTTTACGCAAGAAGACTCCACCATTAGCAGAAAATATGGAGGTACGGGTTTAGGCTTAACTATTTCTAACAAATTACTGGCACTTATGGGAAGTAGTATTACCCTAGAAAGCAACTTAGGAGTGGGTAGTACTTTTTACTTTGATATGGCTTTAAATATTGTAGAAAATATTTCTCCCATTACAATGCTGCAAACAGATGAAGTAATACCTACTTATGCAACAAGCAAACCTAAAACGCATCAAACAGCTCCTTTCAGCCTGCTTATTGTGGACGATAACCCTGTAAATCTGTTATTGGCAAAAAAAGTAATTAGTGCCCATTTTGAAAATATACAAATACTTGAAGCCAAAGATGGCTTACAAAGTATAGCATTGTACAAACAATTTAAACCAAGCATAGTATTTATGGACGTACAAATGCCAGAGATGAATGGATATGAAGCCACACGCACTATTAGAAGCTTTGAAGGGGGCGATAAAGTAGCCATTATTGGATTAACGGCTGGCATATTGCAAGGGGAAAAGGAAAAGTGTTTTGAAGCGGGTATGAATGAATACCTGAGCAAGCCATTGGCTAAAGAAGCCATGCAGCATACCATTGAAAAATGGATGCCGCAAAACTAAAGGGACTTCATAAAAGGCATTCTTTTTAAACCTCTTAATTAACTATACATCTCAAAAATCGTTCGTAAGGAACATAATACTTCATTCAACCATTCGCAAAGCGTATTTACTGCAAGCACCTATAATCTGGTAGTAGTTGTATAATTTAGTTCCGTATTTAGTCTTCCAATAAAACCTTAACAGAAACATAATAAGCCATCTACAATAAAAATTTTACACTAATAACAAAGTATTTTTCTTTTCTTTAAATAAAAAAAAAGTATTTTTGATATTCACAAACTAATAATTAAAATTTATGAAAAAAACATTACTATTTCTAATGTGCTTAATTGGATTAAGTGCATTCAATCAATTGTCTGCTCAAAATGATTTGGACATTGTAAACAACACTGACTGCTCTTATACTGTAGTTGGAAAAGATTATAATACAGTTACATGCTCCACTGCTGGTGGAACTACTATTACAACAACAGTGCCCGCATCATCTAACTTTACTGTTACTTACTCTTCTGGAGCAAATTATGTGGTAAATGACTTTAGAGTTACTACTTGTTCTGGTGCTACAGCTTCTTTATTTGATTTTAGTATGTGCGGAGGAAGTTGTACTCTTAGTTTTCAATTCTCTTTTACTTGGGATGCTTGTTGTGGCGCCCCATTGGTAACATTTACTCCTGCAGTATTGGGAACACCTGGCTCTAATGCCAAACTTACCTTTAATTAAAAGCACTATTTTGGAGGAGAAAATCTAAATAATGGGTGGTGTATTTTAAACAAACACCACCCATTTTAGTTATTAATTGTCGAAATAGTTATTTGCTAACCTAAGCTACTAGAATGCAAAGCTACAGGACAACAAGTTTAGGCAAATAATAAGAAGAAACACTTAACAATTTGCCCGCTGGCACTAGGAGAACAAAAAACCACTTGACAATTTGTTGCCGCCCAAAAAGGAAGAAAAAATCAATTTGGACATTAGATTTTGCTTTTGATAACATTTACAGTGCTGCAAGTTTCTTTTTACTTCTTTTCTTGCAGAATTTTATGCACCATTTTTTACCAAGGTTGTTGATTTTGTTATTGTTTAGATAGTTTTTGAGGGATGACTATTTTGCAATTCGGTGCACCTTTTACACTAACTGTTCTTCCTCGTCAATCTTACCTTTTCAAATGCATTATTAATCCAATTACAACATTTGTATCTTATCCATCATCTTATATTTACTTGCAGCAAAAAAAGCTGCTGCGTATATCGCTTTTCGGAAGATTATTTACTTTTAAAATTACTGAGGATAATTATTACTTGCCCAAATTTGAATTTTCCTCATGTTGCACTTACTTAACTGAGGCCCTCCTTTAGGCATAACAGCACAGCCATTTGCAGTAATTGTGCAAACTATTTTGCCTGTTAAAGTATTTGCTTTAGTATCTATGTAGTTATCTAAGTTAACTCCTCCACCTTTGTTACTTGCATTATGACAGCCCTTGCAATAGGTATTCACTAATGGAGCAATATGTGTTATATAGGTAACATTTAAAGTATCGCAATTGGTTGGATTACACACACTATTTTTTGCCCCTTCTTTAATCCAACGCCTAATTAAACCAATGCTGGCGGTATCCATTGGAGCTTGGGGAGCTGGCGGCATTCTTTTATTTGATGTAGTGGTAATGTATGTCACCAAATTTGTTGTTCCCATGCGCATAATTCCAGTATAAGAATTTAGAG
>JANMIV010000232.1:0-4371 GCA_031375995.1 Bacteroidota bacterium | reverse complement strand
GTTTTAAGTATAAGCATGGAATTCAACATGCATAACTTAAATTAAAACTATTTCCAAATAATGGGTGTTCCAGATGCTGGAATTTCAGGAAAATCTGGCTCAATACCATCCAATGCTTCTTCAATGGCATCTTCTAAATACGCTTGAGTAACCATGTTTTCATTTTCCCAAGCATCGTCAATGGCACCTTTGTAAACCAACTCACGCTTTGCATTGAATAAAAATACTTCTGGATTGGTTTGTGCACCAAATTTTTTAGCTATTTCTTGGGTCTCATCCTTTAAATAGAGAAAATTTAATTTATCCAACCCAAATTTATAGGCTGCTTTGGTCATGTGTTCCAAGCTATCCTCTGGCGATTTTACATCGTCATTGCTATTGATACCAACAATACCTAAATTGTCTTCTTCGTATTTTTCAAATAGTTTAATAATACGTTGGCTGTATGATTGCGATATTTCTGAGCTATCGCAAGTAAATACTACAACCAAAGCATATTTATCAGCATATTCAAAATGTGAATGTGTTTTATTATCGTAACCTTTTAGGTTAAATGCCGGTAGTTTGTCGCCTATTTGTAACATGGTTTATGCTATTGTGTTAAGTGGTTTTTATAAAAATAATATGCAGTTGAATATGGTTCAATAATAATAAAATTACTTACAATTTCTCTAGCCAAAAATTAAACATTTTGTTATATAAATGATAACGCGTTTTTCCTCCGCTAATTCCGTGGTTTTTATTGGGATAAAACTCTGAATCAAATTTTATATTTTTCTTTATCATGGCATCCAGCATTTCTACAGTATTCTGAAAATGCACATTGTCGTCTGCTGTACCATGAATAATTAAATAATTGCCCTTAATTTTTTCTACGTGGTTAATAGGGGAGTTGTCATCGTAATTTTTTCCATTTTCTTGTGGGGTACGCATATATCGTTCGGTATATATATTATCGTAATAGCGCCAATTGGTTACTGGTGCTACGGCAATGGCCGATTTAAACACATCTGCCCCTTTGCTTATGGCTAAACTAGCCATATAACCGCCATAACTCCAACCCCAAAAGCCAATACGTGTAGCATCTACATAAGGTAGTTTGCCTAGCTGCTTAGCCAAGTCAATTTGGTCTTCTATTTCATATTTACCTAGGTTTAGGTAAGTACATTTTTTAAATTCTTCCCCTTTAAATCCGGTTCCTCTGGCATCTGCACAAAAAACAATATATCCTTTATTGGCCAAAGCTTGGTAATAAAAGTAATTCATACCCATCCATCTATCTACAGCCAATTGGTGGCCTGGGCCATTATACGCATACATCAGTACTGGGTATTTTTTTGTAGCATCAAAATTACTTGGTTTTATTATAAAGGCGTTTAAATCGTTGCCTAGCGCATTCTTTATAGGCATAAACTCGGCTTTTGCTATGGTAAAATTGCTTAAACTATTGTTTAGTTTTTCATTGCTTTCCAATAACCTAAGTTCTTTGCCTGCGGCACTATATATGCTATAAACGGGAGGGGTATTAATATTGCTCCAAGTATTTAAAAAATAAGATAGCGTTCCATTAAATATGGCTGCATTCCATCCATGTTTTGGGGTTAAGATCTTTTTGTTTTTGCCATTTAGTCCAATACTGTAAACAAATCTTTCGGCAGAAAGCGTATTGCTCGTTTTTCCCTCTATATATTCAGGGCTTGAGTAATAAATGGTCTTTGTTTTGGAATCGTAGCCATAAAGCGCATCCACATCAAAGTTGCCAGTAGTAATTTGTTTTACCAGTTTCCCCTCTAAGTTGTATTGATATAAGTGATTGAAACCTGTTTTTTCGCTGTTTAAAATAAAAGTTTTATTGTCACTTAAAAAGGTCAATTTATCAATTACATCCACATAATATTTGTTTTCCTCGGTGTATATTACTTTAGAGTTGCCCGAAGATGCATTAGCCAGTAATATTTCTAGCTTATTTTGTAGTCGGTTGAGGCGTTGTATGGCCAGTACATTGTTATCGTTGGTAAATTGTATGCGTGGTATGTATATATCCGTTTCCTTACCTATTTCCATTTCTGCATTCAGTTGACTTCTTACATCATGCACCAAAATGGTAATAACAGAGTTGGATTCTCCTGCTTTTGGATACTTAAATTTAGTTTGGCTTGGATATAGTTTCCCATATATGGCCATTTCAAATTCTCTTACCTTACTTTCATCAAAGCGGTAAAAGGCCATTTTATCGCTATTAGGGCTCCATTCAAAACCTTTCCATATAGCAAACTCCTCTTCATATACCCAGTCTGTAGCACCATTAATAATGGCATTTACCTTGCCATCGGTGGTAATAGTTTCTTCTTTTCTGGTGGTTAAATCATAGTAATACAAATTATTTTCTCGCACATAAGCAATTTTATTGCCATCAGGAGAAAAGGTACAATTCATTACCTTATAGCTAAAAGGTTGAAATAACTGCTTTTTAAGCACATTGTAAATATATACATTTGATTGAGTAGAATGGCGGTAAATACTTTCCGTATTGGTAGTGAATACAATTTTACTTTCATCGCTACTAAACTCAAAGCCAGTATAAGCCAAAGGCAAATTATCTGCAACCAATTGGGCACTTACTATAATGGTATCAATCAGTTTACCTGTAGCAAATTCATAACGTAATATATTGTTATCGCCATCAGTTTCGCAGTAGTACCGAGCATCTTTGAGTGAAGTAAAACCATTTACGCCAGCCCCTGAAAAACTGCCTTTAACAAATATATCTTCCAAGGTAACGGGCTTTTTTTGAGCAAATACAGCACTGCTAAAGCTTACAGCAGCAATAATGATAAGGGTGATTCTTTTTAAGTAAGTGTAGTGAATTGTCATACTATCTATTTATTTCCTGAGTTTTTAAAAAAGGCACGATTTATGCAAATGCGAATAAACACAAACATTTTGCAAATACTAAAACCTTTGATGTAATTGCGAAAAATTAAAATGAGAAATAAATATATGAAAAAGTTAGTATTCTTAGTTTTGGCTTTAGTAAGCCTAAATAGCTATGCCCAAAACACTGCACAGCAGCCAAACCGCAAAACCATAGCTGTAACAGGTATTGCGGAAATGGAAGTAGTTCCCGATGAAATTTACGTATCCATTACCCTACAGGAATACAAGGACAATGGTACTAAAGTAATAGTTGAAACACTGGAAAAAGCTTTGCGTGAAGTGTTGAATACCATGAAAATAGATGTTAAAAATTTAAGTATAGAAGGCAGTTATGGTTACAGAAACTATGTACCCAAAAAACACAAGCAAAAGGAGTTTTTTCTAAGTAAAACCTATCAATTGAAAATGAGTGAATTAAGCAAATACAATGAGTTGATTGATAGATTGGATGATGAAGGTATAAGCCAAGTATATATTAGCAGAACCCACCACAGTAAAATGGAGGAGTTTAAGAAACAAATGAAAATAAATGCAATAAAAGCAGCCAAAGAAAAGGCCACTTATTTATTGGTAGCCATTAATGAACAATTAGGTGAGGCTTTAGAGGTAAATGAGCAGGCCAACAATGAGTATTTTCCTGTATATCAGGCAAACAGAATGTATAAAACGGAGAGTTTAGCTGCTAGTGATGGGAGTGCAAATGAAGTGCCAATAGACATGAAACAAATAAAAGTAAGTAGCCAAATAAGTGTGGTTTTTGCCATCAAGTAGTGGGTGGTGGGTAGATTTAGAAAGATTATTTTTAGAATAATTATCTAGCTATGGCGAGGTAAACAAGTTTGTTTAAATGCCTTAATAATGCACCTTTTTGCTAAACCCAACCTGATTTGTTTTATGGCACGATAGATAAATATTTAAGCTAATAACATAAAGTAAGAAAATTTCAAATTAGACATTGAAATATTATAGTTATCTTTATTATACGCTTTTAGTTGTACTTTATACAGCAGCTAGTTACTGTAAATATTTCTAAATATAGTTGAAAATAACTCAAAAAAACCTGTCACGAAAACTAGTCGGTTATATCATTTAATTAATAAATTTGTTTATATAAAAATAAAAGTTCTTTTTGCAAATAACATAATCTTGTTAGTTAGTTTAAATAATGTATTTTATGGCTAAAAAACACAAGTTAAAGGCAGTAGATTTTTTTTGTTCTGGAGGAGGTATGAGTTCTGGTATGCAAAGTGCGGGAATAAAAATCTTAGCAGGCATTGATTATGATAAAACCTGTAAAGATACATATGAGGCTAATATTAAAGGGGCAAAATTTATTCATGCTGATGTTTTTGACTATAAAGAAAAAACACTTGAAAAAGAATTAAATCTTCAAAAAAATGATGATGACCTGGTGCTTATTGGATGTAGTCCTTG
>JANMIV010000226.1:0-8639 GCA_031375995.1 Bacteroidota bacterium | reverse complement strand
TTCAAATACAATTTTATAGTAAAACCCAATGGAAACCTAGCCGATATTCAATTAGAATTAGTAGGAGCAAACCATACCAGCTTAAACAAAGCAGGAAACATACTGATAGAAACCGCTTATGGCAACATAGAAGAAAATATTCCATTGAGCTATATAATTAACAACAACAATTCCCATAGCACCATAAAAGCTACTTTTATAACCCTAGCCAATAATGTGTTTGGTGTAAAAGCAGAAGACTATAACCACAACCAAACACTGGTAATAGACCCTCCAATTGGGCCACTTATTATGGCGGGACCGCTGGCGATTATGGAACGGGACTAGCAATAGATGCAAGCGGCAATAATATAATAACTGGATATACGAATTCAAGCACTGCAATTGCAACATCTGGAGTACACCAACAATTTAGAGTTAGTAGTGGCTCTGCCAATGATGCTTTTATAGCTAATTTTGATGGCAATGGAATAAGACAATGGGCTACCTATTATGGAGGAAGTGATAGTGATGAGGGTAGTGGAATAACAATTGACGTAAGTGGGAACATTATAATGACGGGATGTACTTTTTCAACAAGTACAATAGCGACAGTTGGCTCACATCAAGCGATCCAAGGTGGTAATCGTGATGCTTTTATAGCAAAATTTGATGCCAATGGAATAAGACAATGGGCTACCTATTATGGTGGGAATAATGAGGACTTTGGAATTAATGTAATTACAGATGTCAGTGAAAATATATTAATTATAGGACATACGATGTCATCAAATGCCATTGCAACTTCTGGTTCTCACCAAACAATATATGGAGGTAATCGTGATGCTTTTATAGTAAAATTTAATGCGAATGGAATAAGACAATTGGCTACTTATTATGGCGGGATTGGCGATGATTGGGGAAATGGAATATCTATAGATGTTAATGGAAATATTATAATAACGGGATATACTTTTTCAACCAATTCAATAGCAACTATTGGTTCGCACCAAACGATATTTGGCGGAAATTATGATGCGTTTATAGCCAAGTTCAATACCAATGGAATAAGACAATGGGCTACTTATTATGGCGGGAATAATGATGATTACGGAAATGGAATAGCAACAGATACCAATGGTAAGATTATGATAACGGGAGCAACTAATTCAATAAGTGGAATAGCCACTATAGGAGTTCATCAAACAAATAATGGTGGTTTTGCTGATGCTTTTATGGCTAAATTTGATAGCAATGGTGTAAGGGAATGGGCCACTTATTATGGTGGGAGCCTTAACGATAGGGGATATGGAATAACAACAGATGCTAATAAAAATATTTCAATAACAGGGTTTGCTGAATCGGTAAATGCAATCGCAAGTACTGGAGCACACCAAATGGTACATAGTGGTGGTTATGATTTTTTTATAGCTAAATTTGATAGTAATGGAATAAGGCAATGGGCTACTTATTTGGGGGGGGCTGGTGATGATTATGGAAGAGGAATAATAACAGATGTAGGTGGGAATATTATAATAACAGGACATACTACTTCAAGCAATGGTATAGCAACTGCTGGAGTACACCAAACAATTAATGGAGGTTTTAGTGATGCTTTCATAGCTAAGTTTAGCCCTACTGGCATATTGCCAGTGAAACTAATTACATTTAATGCGGCACAAGACAATAAAAAAGTGAATTGTACTTGGGAAACTGCATCAGAAATAAACAATAATTATTTTACCATAGAAAGAAGTTTAGATGGAAACCATTTTGAAAGCATTGGAAGGGTAAAAGGGAAAGGAAATACCAATACCAATATACGATATAGTTTTACCGATAATAATCCCTTTGCTGGCATCAGCTATTACCGCTTAAAGCAAACAGATTTTGATAATACCTATAGCTACAGTGCTATTCAAAGAGTAGGCTCAACAGAGAAACTAAGCTCTACTATTTCTTTGTATTATGAAAACAATAACCCCATAGTTAAAGTAAATGCAGAAGTAGCCAGTAATGCCATTATAGAACTCATCAACTTAGCTGGTATTCCAATATTTACCCAAGAACAAGCAACAGTAGTTGGCGAAAATGCCATTCCAATCAATAACAATGGTACATCAGGGTTTTACTTATTAAAAGTACAATTAGAAGACCAAGTAGCTTACTTTAAAGTGTGGATGAGGTAAGTTATTCTGTTTGCGTTTGGTCGGGAAACACCAAGCGCAGACATGCCACCTCTCCGTCTTGCTGAGGTACGAAGCATCTCACTACATTGCTTATGTTTACTCTATTTCAAATTAGTTCCGTTAGTAAACGGAGAGTTCCTTCAGTTAGTGAACTGACACAGTCGCTGCGCTCTGGATGACGAGCAGAAATAAGTGGTTGGTCAAAAGACACATCTCAGGCAGCCGAACCCTCCGTAATGCTGAGGAATAATTTTTTTCAAAAAAATTAATATAAAATGACTTTGCGTCATTCAGAAGGAAACTCCTTTCCTCGTCAACCAATTTTTATTATTCTGAGTCGGTTGCCATATTAAGGGGATTCCTTTGGAATGACTGATTGCTTTATTATTATCAGTTTACAAAAAACGTCAATGGGAGGCACGTAGCATCTTATTCCATAGTTTATATTTTCTCTTTTGTCCTAGGTTGGTGTCCTCACCAACCTACTCATCAGAGGAGTGTATGTTTATTAATTGGCGGTTGGTCAAAAGACACAAGCGAGGGCAAGGGAGAAAGGTTTAATTGATATACAAAAAAAGCGTTGAAAGGAATGGATGCCAATGCATAAAAAGCAGCCCTTGATGAATACTCAGTCAAGGGCTGTTTGGGTTAAGGAAAAGGCTACTTCATTCAACAAATCTTTAGCGATTGATTATAAATTGGCTATTGAAGGTTGTTTGGTTTTCAGTATTGATTATTTGAATGTAATAAGCGCCATTGTTTAGGCTTGAAACATCCAATTTATCGGTGTTTGTGTTGGCCTGTAATACTACTTTTCCTGTTGTATTATAAATAAGGATATTTGCATGGGTATTGTTTGGTATATTTATTTGCTCGCTGGCAGGATTGGGATATACTGTAAATGTTTGGGCATTAGGCTTGTTGATGGTATTTATGCCAGTGGTGTTTTCTTCAAATATATATTGGGTGCTGGCAAATGTTTCCCACTCCGTGTTGGAAATGGCTTTATAGCTATAGCCAGTTTGTAGCTTGCCTTGGCTATTGTAGTTAAAGGTACTTTTTACATTGTTTTTCCAAAGCTCATTTACATATACCATTTCTATTATCTCGCTGAGTTTATTTGTTGAGTGGTACATATATTTTTCTTTTGCAAAAGGTTCAAATGTGGTATTGCCATTATTCCGTATGTTTCTCCATTTTATATGCTGCATAATCTCGTTTTTACTGTTGTATTCAAAGGAGTCTGCTTGGCTTATAGCCCATTGGTCTGCAGTTTGGTCAAACGATTGGGTGATTGCGCTTTTTAACAAGGTTTGATCGTAGTTATAAATCACTTCCTGTGTGGTATCAGTGCCTTCTATACCATACTCCTGTATTATAAAGTTTGCACTATTGTATATATAAGTTTGCTTATAGCTCATTTTGTTTGCGTATAGGTAAATGCTATCGCAAATGCGTTTCCCATCATTATCGTACATTATTATATAGTCTAAGCCTGTTTTGTAGTTATTGGATGTAACAGGAACTGCCTCTTGGAATATTATTTTATAGAGCCTATTCTCACTATTATAGTTAAGTAAGAATTTTTGTTTTGCTTGGTAGTTGTAACCTGGGTAAACATATTTAACTGTTTCAAATACCACACTTATTCTATTTTGGTTATCAAGTATAAAACTATCGGTGGTTAATTCATTATCTATCCAAGTATTATTGCTCCAAGTTGCTTTTCTGTCAAGTGCATTAAAGTTTACATTGGTCGCTTTTTTTTGTATAAAAAGCAAATTGTTTACCCAAGGGCTGCTGCTATTGCTGCGTGTTTGCGTAAGCAGGTAGTTATTCTCTTGTTTTAGTAGATCAAAGCCAGTAACAGGAAGTTCAAAGGGGCTGCTTAAAAAAGTTTGGGCATACGTGCCAGTAGTGCAAATCACAAGTAATAGTAAAAATGTAGTTTTCATAGCGTTGGTTTTTTAAATATTTAAGCTTTATACGCTGCCATAGCCAATTTGGTTACAAAAAAGAGGCAGGTAAACATTGTTTACCTGCCTCTTTTTACTTAATGGGTTATTATTTACTTTAAGCGCAATTTTTAAGCACTTAATGCAGCCGCGCCACCTACAATTTCTGAAATTTCAGTTGTAATGGCCGCTTGGCGCACTCTATTGTATTCTACTTTAAGCGATTTTAAAAGCTCACCAGCATTATCAGTAGCCTTATCCATTGCTATCATCCTTGCTCCATGTTCTGAAGCCAAAGAGTCTAACATACAACGGAATATTTGTGTTTTAAGAATACGCGGGATCAATTCCAATAGTATTTCTTCCTTGTTAGGTTCAAAAATATAATCGTTCTTTTTACCCGATTCTTGTGCAAAAGTGGCTGTATCAATAGGTAAAAACTGCTCTGCTGATAAAATTTGAGTAGCTGCATTCTTAAATTGGTTGTAAACCACTTCTACTGCATCAAATTTGCCCGAAGTAAAACTATTTAATATAAACTCACCTACCGCAAAGCCTGTTTCTGCTGTTGGAGTTAATAAACTATCTTTAAATGCATCAATATAAGTGCTTGACTGCTTAGAGAAATACTCATGTCCCTTTTTTCCAATACCAATTACAGTAACATTGCCACTTTCTTTTTGTGCACTGTATTTTTCTAAAATGGTCTTGTTAGCCATTTTTATTACGTTGGCATTAAAAGAACCGCATAAGCCTCTATCGCTGGTAATTACTACAATCAATACATTTTTTATGGGGCGTGGTTCAAAATAAACCTTTAAAGAGTCAATATCAATGCTATCAGACAAATTGCTAAGAATTCCATTTAACTTAGTTGCGTATGGACGCATCAAAGTAATAGCATTTTGTGCTCTACGCAATTTGGTAGCCGAAACTAATTTCATAGCCTTGGTTATTTGTTGCGTTGAAGTAACGGAAGAAATTCGTATTCTAACCTCTTTTAAATTTGCCATTTTGTGTAAGTAATGCTAAGATATTGGCTACCCATAATACCACTTTTCTTGTTTGCGGCATTATGGGTAAGCAAATTGATATTTATAAATTAAGCGCTGTACTTAGCTGTTAGTTCCTTACATACTTTTTCAAGTGTTGCAGAAGCATCATCAGAAAGTCCTTTTTTCAAATCGTCTAAAGTATTTTTGTGCTTGTTTTCCATGTAATTTAAAAACTCAGATTCAAACTCACGTACTTTATTTACTGGTACGTTAGACAATAAACCTTTGGTTCCTAAGTAAACAATAGCTACCTGTTGGTCAACACGCAAAGGAGAGAATTGTGCTTGTTTTAGAATTTCCACGTTACGTGCACCTTTTGCCAAAACAGATTTTGTAGCAGCGTCTAAGTCAGAACCAAACTTAGAGAAAGCCTCTAATTCGCGGTATTGCGCTTGGTCTAGTTTTAAAGTACCAGCTACTTTTTTCATTGATTTAATTTGCGCATTACCACCCACACGAGATACCGAGATACCTACGTTAATAGCAGGACGAATACCAGAGTTAAATAAATTTGACTCCAAGAAAATTTGCCCATCAGTAATAGAAATTACGTTAGTAGGAATATAAGCAGAAACGTCTCCAGCTTGTGTTTCAATAATTGGCAAAGCCGTTAATGAACCACCACCTTTTATCAAATGCCTGATTGAATCAGGTATATCATTCATTGATTGAGCAATAGAATCTGTTCCAATAATTTTAGCAGCACGCTCTAATAAACGACTGTGTAAGTAAAACACATCACCAGGATATGCTTCACGTCCAGGAGGTCTGCGTAGCAATAATGAAACCTCACGGTAAGCTACCGCTTGCTTTGATAAATCATCATATACCACCAAAGCAGGTCTTCCTGAATCGCGGAAAAACTCGCCTATAGCAGCACCAGCCATTGGAGCATAAAACTGCATTGGAGCTGGATCTGATGAAGTAGCAGAAACTACAGTAGTGTATTTCATAGCTCCATTGGCTTCTAAAGTATTTACTATTTGTGCAACAGTAGATGCTTTTTGTCCAATAGCAACATATATACAATATACAGGATTACCTGCTTCATAAAATTCTTTTTGATTGATAATGGTATCAATACAAACAGCGGTTTTCCCTGTTTGACGATCGCCAATTACTAGCTCGCGCTGACCACGACCAATTGGAATCATGGCATCAATTGCTTTGATACCAGTTTGCAAAGGCTCTTTTACTGGCTCACGGTAAATTACCCCAGGTGCTTTACGCTCTAAAGGCATTTCATATAAGTCACCAGCAATTGGACCTTTACCATCAATTGGTAAACCTAATGTATTTAATACACGACCCACAACACCTTCGCCTACTTTTATAGAAGCTATACGTCCAGTTCTCTTTACAGTATCACCTTCAATAATAGAATCGCTAGAGCCTAATAATACCGCTCCTACGTTGTCTTCTTCCAAATTTAACACAATGGCTTGTACACCATTGGCAAATTCAATTAATTCACCAGATTGTACTTTGGTCAATCCGTAAATACGGGCAATTCCATCGCCCACTTGAAGCACGGTTCCTACTTCTTGCAATTCAACATCCGATTTAAAGTTGCTCAATTGCTCTCTTATAATTGCCGACACTTCGTCAGGTCTAATCTCTACCATACTGTTTTTTTTAGTTTATTTTGAGATATATGTATTTAATAATTCTTGTTTAGCTTTACGCAATTTGCCTATAATACTTGCATCATACAAGCGATCTTCCATTTGAATCATCACACCCCCAATTAGGGAAGGATCAATTTGCAATTTAAGATCTACATTTTTGCCACTTTGTTGGGTTAAAAATGCTTTTATTTCGGCAATTGTTTCTGCGTTTAATTCTACCGCTGTTTTAACTGAAGCGGTAGCAATTTTATTGATTTCGTTGTATTGAGTAACGAAACTTTGGGCAATAATTTCTAACAGAGATTCACGCTTTTTACGCACAATGATTTCAATGAAACCAATGGTAAGTTTGTTAAAAGTCCCACCAAAAATTTTGCTTAATACCAACATTTTCTTATCACCTTTTACCACGGGGCTTTTTAGCAAATTACCTAATTCGCTGTTTTGCAAAATGGTTGAAAGCAATAATTTAATATCAGAACAAATTAACTCTAGGTTGTTTTGCTCAATTGATAGGTCAATTAATGATTTGGCATAACGGCTGGATACTCTGAATGCTGACATATAATTAGTTCAGTGTGATGTTTTTTAAGTTTTCATTGATAAAAGACTCTTGTTGGCTTCTATCTTCCATCTTTTTACGGAGTATTTTTTCAGCTAAATCAACCGTTAAAATAGCAACTTGCGTTTTTAACTGGTTCATGGCATTTACTTTTTCGTTTTCAATAGCCTCTTTAGCCGACATAATCATCTTATCGCCTTCGCTTTTAGCATCACTTTTAGCTTTAGCCAATATTTGATCCTTTATTTCGCTGGCTTCCTTAAGCATTTTATCTCTTTCAACGCGTGCTTCATTCAGCAAACGTTGGTTGTCCGTTTTCAATGTTTCCAATTGTAAACGAGCAATTTCAGCTGATTTAAGAGCCTCATCAATACTATCTTCTCTTTCTTGAAGTGTTTTCATAATAGGCTTCCAAGCAAATTTTCCTAAGAAAAAGAATAATATGCCGAACGCCAATGTACTCCAAAAAACCAATCCAATACTTGGGGTTACTAATTCCATTTATTTGTTTCTGTTTTTGTTAAGTTTAAAAAATTAATAGCCCGATTTTTCAAAAGTCAAAATCGGGCTATGGGGCTAAATTAGTTTCCTCCGTTACCTAATAAAGCTACCACAACTGCGAATAAAGCAACCGCTTCAACGAAGGCAGCAGCAATAAGCATTACAGTTTGAATTTTGTTAGCAGCTTCTGGTTGACGAGCGATACCTTCAATGGCTGATCCCCCGATTCTTCCAATACCTAAGCCGGCACCAATGGCGGCTAAGCCAGCTCCGATTGCAGCGATACTTCCTGTCATTTTGTTTAGTTTTAGTTTAAGTTTAACAATTGTTTTTTTTATTTATTAATGGCTTGTGTCATGATGTGGTTCCTCAATAGCCATTCCTATGAACAATGCCGATAGAATAGTAAAGATAAACGCTTGTATGAAACCTACCAATAATTCGATAGCACTAATAAATACGATTAACGGTGTTGCAACAGTTCCAACTATAGCCGATTTGAATATAAAGGTTAAGCATACTAAGCTTAATACCAATATATGGCCTGCTGTAATGTTTGCAAACAAACGAATCATTAATGCAAAAGGTTTAGTAAAAATACCAATAATTTCTACTGGTATCATTAATGGATATAACCACCAAGGCACATGAGGTAAAAATATGTGACTCCAGTAAGTTTTGTTTCCATTTAAATTTGTAAGTAACAATGTGTTAGGCTTAATTCCTTTCTTTCCAGGAGGAGCAAATCTTACAGGAAACATTGCTGTTAC
>JANMIV010000169.1:0-5429 GCA_031375995.1 Bacteroidota bacterium | reverse complement strand
GTACCAGCCTACAATCCTTAATTTATATGATTTGCTTGAAAAGGATTTTGATGTTACTATTATTTCATTTGAACCAAAATATATCAGTAAGGAAAAAGATACTTTAAGAAAAATAATTTACCTAAAAGTTAAGTATAATTTTACCACAAAATAGTTTTGTAAAACTTATAACTTTTAAGCAAGCGCAAACTAAGAGTATATTTCAATAGGGAAAAATAGGGAAAACCCCACTTTTGATGCAAGGAAACTCTACTTTTTATGTAGGGGAAACCCCACTTTTGATTAAAAAAATATTAATCCCACTACCTACACAGCAAATACCAAAACTATCAATTTTAGAAAAACCGCCTAATTACTTGTACTCTAATGTCATTTATCTCCTATAATTAAAATGCCTTTTGATAATACCCTTATTATAATATTATAATATTATAAAACACAAATTATAAGTTACAAATTTTAAAGGCTAAAAAAAGTATAATTTTTATACCGATTGGTATTTTTTATATATCATTGCAGCAGAAATTTATTCTATGCCATCCAAATCTGAAAGAACCAAACAATTCATTATAGAAAAAACAGCTCCTGTATTTAATGCCAAAGGATATGCTGGAACCTCTCTCAATGATATGTTGTTTGCTACAGGACTTACCAAAGGCAGCATATATGGCAACTTTCAAAATAAGGACGAAGTAGCACTAGCTGCTTTTGATTATAACTTTCAATGTGTAATAAAACACATTAAGAGCAAAATGGAATTGCATAACTCCGTTATTGATCAACTACTGGTATATCCAGAAACGTATCGCAATTTTTTACAATCGCCCATACTTAGTAATGGCTGCCCTATTGTCAATACTTCAACCGAAGCTGACGACACCCATCTTTTGCTAAAAAACAAAGCAACAAGTGCGCTTGTCTATTGGAGGCGAACCCTGGAAAATCAGATAAAAAGGGCTATTGAGCGCAACGAGATTAAATCAGAAACCAATAGCAGTGAATTTATATCCATTTTTATTTCGCTACTACAAGGTGGGGTAATACAAGCTAAAGTAACTGGTAAAACCACTGCATTGAATGCTTCCATGGATTTTTTAGAAAAATTGATATTGGATTTGAAAACATAAAAAAATTTGAACAAAAATATACCGAACGGTATATTTTTATAACTAAACAAACTTAAAACACCTAAACCACTAACAGTATGAAAGAAGTATTTATAGTATCAGCCAAACGAACCCCAATTGGAGGCTTTTTAGGCAGCTTATCATCCCTCTCGGCAAGCGAACTAGGCGCTATTGCAATAAGAGCCGCTTATGAGTCGGTAAACGTCCCTGCTAATAAAATAGACTCTGTTTATATGGGCAATGTGCTATCGGCCAATATAGGGCAAGCTCCCGCTAGGCAAGCTGCAAAGTATGCAGGTATTCCCAATGAAACAGATTGCACCACCATAAACAAGGTATGTGCAGCAGGCATGAAAGCAACCATACTCGGTGCACAACAAATACAACTGGGACTAGAAGATTTAGTAATAACGGGCGGTATGGAAAGTATGAGCAATGTGCCTCACTACGCTCAACTGCGCAAACCCATTAAACTAGGAGATGAAACTTTTATTGACGGCTTGCTTAAAGATGGTTTAACAGATGCATACCAGCATATACACATGGGCAATGCCGCTGAACTATGCGTAACAAAATACCAACTATCACGCGAGGCACAAGATGAATTTGCTTTAAACTCATACTCTAAAGTCACAAAAGCAACCCAAAATGGCAAATTTGCCAATGAAATTACTCCAGTAAAACTCCTTCAGAAAAATAAAGAAATACTTGTAAGTGAAGATGAAGACATTTACAAAATAATTCCAGAAAAAGTAGCCCTTTTAAAACCTATTTTTGACCCAAAAGGCAGCATAACAGCGGCAAATGCCAGCAATTTAAACGATGGAGCCGCTAGCCTACTATTGGCATCAAAAGAAGCGGTGGAACTATACCAGCTAAAACCCTTGGCTAAAATAATTGCTTATGCCGATGCTGCGCAAGAACCGGCATGGTTTACCACCGCTCCTGCCTTGGCTATTCCAAAAGCACTTAAGCGTGCCAACTTGCTGCTAGACGATATAGCCATTTTTGAAATAAATGAAGCCTACGCTGCCGTTGTTTTGGCCAACCAACAAATACTAAATATTGATGCTGCTAAAGTAAACCTATATGGAGGTGCAGTTGCTATGGGACATCCGCTAGGAGCTTCAGGTGCACGCATTATCTGTACTCTTGTTTCTGCACTTAACCAAGAAGGAGGCAAATATGGAATGGCTGCTATTTGCAACGGTGGTGGTGGCGCATCAGCTATTATTATTGAAAACTTAAACTTATAAAAAACATAAAAACAACTTTATAATATGAATAAACTAGAAATAATTACAAAACTAGAAAACGCGCATCAGCTATTTTGGGACACCGCAATTAGCAAACCGAGCCACCGTTTCAATACTTCCGAAAACAACAAATGGTCTATTGCCCAAAATTTAGATCATATCCATATCAGTTTGCAAAAATTCAATCGTTACTTATTGCTTCCCAAAGCCAAAATAACAACTATGTTTGGCACTTCAACCAGACTAACTATGGACTACTTAGCACTAGTAAATGCTTATGAAAACGCTTTGAAAAACGGAGCTGTAGCACCCGCTCCCTTTGTTCCTGTAAACAATAAAGTATATTTGGTAGATGAACTTATTGCAGAAGGGCATACTGCTCTTAAAGCCTTATGCCATGCAATAGAAGGCTGGGAAGAGGAGGATTTAGATACATTTAATTGTCCGCATCCGCTACTGGGCTCACTAACGGCAAGGGAAATGTGCTATTTCAATATCTACCATGTGCAACATCATCAAAACACAATTTTGAATCTATAATGCCAGGTTATACTAGCATTTGGTATCATTTTAAAACCTCAATTATATTGCATTACAAAAATCATTAACTATTAAAACAATGAACAACTTAAGAAAACTAGCCTTATTATTTACTACTTTACTTGCTTTTGAAATTACTGCTCAAACCACAAAAGAAGTAATAGGATTTAACCATATAGAAAGTATTGCCACTGATGGGAAGTTTTTATATTTAGGAGATATAGGAAAAAAATTAAGGCCTACTGAAAAAGATGGGGATGGAAACATTATAAAAACCACTCTAAATGGTGAAATAGTAGATTCCAATTTTATAAAAGAGAAACTGAACGCTCCCAAAGGTTTGGCTATAAGCAGTGGGATACTGTTTGTGGCGGATATTGAACGTATAGTGGCTATTGAACTTACAACAGGTAATACATTATACAGTATGGATTTAAGCAAAAGTGCTTCCTTCTTAAATGATGTTGCTGTTTGGGATAAAAACACTTTATATGTAACCGCCACAGATAAAAATAAAATTTTTAAGGTTAACCTACTGGATAAATCCTACAAAGAAGTAAAAATAAACAAAACCATATCTGGCACAAACGGCATTTTTTGCGATACAGCCCATAATAGAATATATGTAAATGGCTTTGGTAGCAACAATGAACCCAATGGAATAATTGGCTATAT
Source organism: Bacteroidota bacterium (assembly GCA_031375995.1). GTDB lineage: Bacteria > Bacteroidota > Bacteroidia > UKL13-3 > UKL13-3 > JAAFJM01. Next base: position 1,831 of record JANMIV010000169.1, on the reverse strand, counting down.
CAATGCCAAAACAAATCAGTTTACCCAAATACCCGGTATTAAAGGTTATTTTGATGGCATATATTTATACAATAGTATTCTGTATGTAAGCAATTGGATTGCATTGGAGAAAAAAGGCATCATTCAAACCATACAACTTTCCAACAACAAGGTATCGGTTATTAAAATGCCCGAACCCATTGCTGGCCCTGCAGATTTTATTGTTGCCAATAATCGTTTAATAGTGCCTGGCTTGCTAAGTGGAACTATTTACTTTATTGATTTAAAATAGGTAAACGAGCCTATTCAAAAAAAATGCTTTAATGCAAAAGACCGCACTTATTATGATGATGACCCAACAACTACTAGAGATAAACTTGGGCTGAAAGCAATGCAATTCCTAGTATGCCAGCAGATACTGAGCAAATACACCAATAGCCAATGAGTATTGAAACTTGATAACGTAGGCTAGGTTTTACTTTATCACTTCAAGCATTATTTAAAGACTTACAACTTGCTGCCGTCTTTTCCAAAACAAACTACTAGCCCAGCGTTTTTCTGAGGCGTAGTGCTCTGCTAAATGAATACGGTAATACTGAAATGCATTCTCCATAATGTACTCATATCCTTTAAATGCCTCTGTATTCCCATTTAAAGTATCGGCTAAGGCATGTGCACCATAGTAGCCAGCAGCCATGGATGAGGTAATACCGTAGGACGAAACTGGATCAAAGGAATAAGCGGCATCACCAATGGCTAACCAATTTTCACCATAGGGCTTTTCAATGCGGGTGCTATTGGCTGCATGTATGCTTAGTTTTTTTATTTGAGTTTTCGTAAGCGGCTTTTTAAATAATTGCTTTAGCAAGGTTGTATTATTAACAGTATCGCAAATAAACTGGGCTTGCAGACTCTTATTTGGCAGTAAGTCCATATCAGTAAAATACATAATAGATACTTCATTTTGCTGCAATGGGGCTACATAGAACCACCCTTTCTCAGTACTTTCCGTATATACATACTTATGTATTGGCTCGTCTATAGTGCAGTTAAATGCCAATGCGGCCAACAAATCCAATTGTTCTTTCCGTCTGCCTAGTTTCCTGCATATAGATGCCTTGCGACCTGTAGCATCTATTATAAAAGGGCACGATAAAGTAATGGTTTCCGTTTTTGACTGTAAGGTAACCATTAAATCTTTCTCTTTTGCTACTACTTTTTTAAACGCATAACCAGTCATAAAATCCGACTTGCTTTTTGGCAGCAGCTCACGCAGTTGCTCTTCAAATATGCTGCGGTCTAAAAGCACACCTTGGCTATGTTTCTTTGTTAAAAACAGGCTTTCCTCTATTCTATTGCTTCCCCATACCGATTGGTTACCATAGTAGTTTTGGTGTGCTGGGTGCTTTAGTAAAGAGTCTAAACCCAATTGTTTAAATAAGGGCAATGCATTGGGTGGAATGCACTCTCCTGGCTTATCTACTTTTTGCGCATTAGCATCTACCAAAATGCAGGAAATATTGCGTGCACTCAAAGTGAGTGCAGCAATAATTCCTGCTGGCCCTGCTCCAACTATTACTACCTGAGCAGATTCCTTATCTTTCATTTCTTCCAAAGAATGGTCTTTTCTTACCTTTAACTGATGCATCTTTTGCTCTCAATAGTTTCTTCTCTACTACTCCTTCCGCATAGCGCACTTGTTCCATGGTTGGGTCAATAGCCGAATAAATTAACTTGGTTTCTTTCCATACTTTGTCTGGCAACAATTCACTCTTTTGGTTTACGGCATCTGTTTCTACTATTATGCCAAGGTCGTGCCACTCGTTTACCATATTATTTATTTTACTCAAGT
>JANMIV010000161.1:0-7270 GCA_031375995.1 Bacteroidota bacterium | reverse complement strand
TTTAAAGCTCCTTTGCCCAATATTCTGGATGCAAATACTGCCGGATATACATTGTAGGCTATAATAGATGCAATACTATGAATAAGTGTTGGTGTGTACTGGTAATCAGGGTGTAGCATAATTACAATATCAGCACCAATTTCTTTTGCCTTATTGTAACACGTTTTCTGGTTGCCACCATAACCTTTGTTTTTTTCATGCCTTATTACATGTTGAATGCCAATTTCTTTTGCCAATTGGCTGGTTAAATCTTTGCTGGTATCATCTACCAATATAACCTCATCAACAATATCGAAAGGAATTTCATCGTAGGTTTTTTTAAGAGTTAGTTCTGCATTGTATGCAGGCATCACCACCACTATTTTTTTATTATTTAACATATAAGGTTTGCAATAATAGCTTCTTATGTGTTTTTATCAAAATAAAGGGTTTAAATTTAAAAGGCACTTGTTATTTGTTTTTATGGTAAATACTTTACCTTGCAATAAATTAAAAATGAATACCATGAATAAGCAAGAAGAAGAAAAAAGCAACAACAGAACAGCACTGATATTACTATTATTGTTGTTATTGGGTTCCATTGGATTTAATGTGTATCAATACAAGAACCATACTACCACTATTATTAGCCATGGTAATGAGGTAGATAGCTTAATAAATATACGTATAGAAGTGGAGCGTGAATTGGTTTCTACTTCAATGGAATTGGATAAGTATAGAGGAATTGCGGGCAATTTGGACAGTTTACTGTCTGATGCAAATGGTAAAATTTACGACCAAGAAAGAAAAATAAGGGCATTGCTTAAAAATGAAAAAGATGCCAAGCAATTGAGCAAAAAACTAAAGGCAGAGTTGGGCAAATTGCAAGCTTTGCGCGATGAGTATTTGGAGAAAATAGATGTATTAATGACTGAAAATGGCCAGTTAAAAGCCCAAAATCAGGAATTGACCAATGCGGTGCAAGGACTAAATCAGGAAAAGAGTAGGTTAGAAAAAACAGTTGAAACAGCCAGTGTATTAAAGGTAGAATACGTAAAAATTGCCTCGTTTAAAAAGAAAAGCAGTGGTAAGTTGGTAGAAAGTACCTTGGCTAAAAAAACCAATAAAATAGAAACTTGCTTGACCATAATGGACAATAAGGTAGCTCCAAAGGGCGAAAAAATAGTTTACCTAAGAATTCTTTCGCCTAGCGGAAAACCATTGCCAGGTATTAATAAAGGCGTAATTACGGTAAATGGAGAAACCATAGAATGTACTTCTAATATCAAAATAGATTATCAAAATGAAAAGCAAAATATATGCTTGGCATACGAAGGTGAGGAGCGCAATTTGGAAAGTGGTACTTATACGGTAGAAGTTTATATTGACAACAATATGGTGCATAGCAGCAGCTACGTGTTAAAATAAGTAGTTATTTCATTGAATACATTTTGTAATACACAAAAAACAATTATCCAAGCCAGGGTAATTGTTTTTTTGTTTTATACGGCTTTTTCATGCTATTCGGCTAGTGCGCAACCATTGCCTAAGGTATGCGCTGGTAACATCATCAGGCATTATTTTACCTCTAAGTTGGTACTTGCAAGAAATATTGATGTGTGGCTGCCTCCCAATTACAATACGCAATATACTTATACTGTATTGTATATGCACGATGGGCAAATGCTTTTTGATTCCACTACTACATGGAATAATAAAGAATGGGGCGTTGATGAATGTTTTAGCCAACTGATAAAGCAACAAAAGGTAAAAGAATGCATAGTAGTGGGCATTTGGAACGCTGGCACAAACAGGCATAGTGATTATATGCCACAAAAACCGTTTGAGGCACTTTCTGCACAGGAACAAGATTCTGTATATGCTGCGGTAAGAAACAATGGCAACAAAGTATTTTCGAGTCCTATAAATTCCGATGCTTATTTGCGCTTTATTGTGCAGGAGCTAAAACCATTTATTGATAGTGCGTATGCAACCAAAAGAGATCAGCCCAATACATTGATGGCTGGAGCTAGCATGGGCGGACTTATTTCTATATATGCTATTTGCGAATATCCTGAAGTATTTGGTGGGGTGGCTTGCTTATCAACCCACTGGCCAGGTATATTTAAAACTACCGATAATCCTTTTCCCAAGGCGTTTGCTGCGTATTTGTCAAAGCATTTACCCAAACCTAAAAACCACCAATTGTATTTTGATTATGGTACTGCTACTTTAGATGCCATGTACGAGCCTTACCAGTTGGAAATAGATGCCATTGTAAAGGCTAAACACTATACCAAAAAGAAGCACAAAACCCTCAAATTTATTGGCGATGCACACTCGGAAGTAGCATGGAGCAGGCGTTTGTATGTGCCCATTACTTTTTTATTGGGGCGGTAAATAATTGGCTTTAATGGAGTGGTAAAACACCTCGGCTATCAGTAAATCTTCGGGCGTGGTGATTTTTATATTTTTATAATCGCCCATCATTAAGTGTATGGCATGTCCATTTTCTTCGAGTACCCCTGCATCATCGGTAAAATTGATATGTTCGGCTTTTTCATAAGCGGCTTTTATCAGTTTGCTCTGAAAAGTTTGTGGGGTTTGAATGAGGTAATAGCTGCTTCTATTTACACTTTTATTACTGAGCAATTCTACTTTCCGTATAGAGTCTTTTAAGGGAACAGTAGCAATGGCATTGCCTTTTTCCAATGCGGTTTCAAAACTTTGGTTGATAATAGCTGTGCTTATAAATGGCCTCACACCATCATGAATGGCTACTAAACTATCTTGGTCTATTAAGTCAAGTCCATTTTTTACGGAGTTAAATCGAGAATCGCCACCGGGCACAATTTGATGGGGTATTGTAAACTGGTGTATGGTGCATAATTGCTGCCAAGCCTCCCATTGGTTGCTGGGTAATACCACCAATATGGTATCTGCTTTACTTTGGTAAAAGGCTTCAATGGTATGCATTAATATGGGTTTATTGGCTACCAATAAAAACTGTTTAGGTGTTTCAGTGCCCATTCTGGTGCCACTGCCACCTGCCACTATTAAAGCTATTCTTTTCATGGAAACAAATATTTTGGGGTACAATATAATGGCAAAGCTGGCCTTTTTATTGCTTGGGTTAAAACAAAAAAGGTTGTAACGAAATTTGTTACAACCTTTTTTAATGCATTATTTGCCTTAAATAGTTCCTGCTACTGCTTTTTGAACTAGGTCAGCCGCTTCTTTTAATACAATGGCTGAATATACTTTTAAGCCCGACTCATCAATGAGTTTTTTAGCTGCTTCGGCATTGGTTCCTTGTAAACGCACAATAATAGGTACTGGAATATTTCCAATAGAATGGTATGCATCTACTACGCCTTGAGCTACTCTATCGCAGCGTACTATACCACCAAATATGTTTATCAAAATGGCTTTTACATTTGGATCTTTTAAAATAATACGGAAACCAGCTTCTACTGTTTTTGCATTGGCACTTCCGCCTACATCTAAGAAATTGGCAGGGTCGCCACCACTTAATTTTATAATATCCATGGTAGCCATAGCCAAGCCAGCACCATTTACCATGCAACCTACGTTTCCGTCTAGTTTTACGTAGTTTAGGTTAAATTCTTTGGCTTCTACTTCTGTTGGGTCTTCTTCTGCGGTATCGCGCATGGCTGCGTAGTCTGGATGGCGGTATAATGCGTTGTCGTCAATATCTACCTTACCATCTACAGCTATAATTTTGTCATCGCTGGTTTTTAATACCGGGTTTATTTCAAACATAGCTGCATCCGATTTTTCGTACGCTTTGTACAAAGCACTTACAAATTTTACCATTTGCTTAAATGCCTCGCCTTCGCAACCTAAGTTAAAAGCAATTTTACGTGCTTGGAAAGCTTGTAAACCTACTTTAGGGTCAATGGTTTCTTTGTGTATTAAATGAGGCGTATGTTCCGCTACATGCTCTATATCCATTCCACCTTCGGTACTGTAAACAATTATATTTTTGCTTTGGCCTCTATCAAGCATTACGCTCATATAGTATTCCTTAGGGGTGTTTGGTCCTGGGTAATATACATCTTGCGCTACCAATACCTTGCTCACCAATTTTCCTTTAGGGCCAGTTTGTATGGTAACCAAAGTACCGCCAATGAGGTTTTCAGTAATTTCTCTGGCTTTATCGGCATTTTTAGCTACCGCTACACCACGCTGTTCCTTACCTATTATACTGCCCTTACCACGACCACCAGCATGAATTTGGGCTTTAACTACCACAAAATCACTACCAAATTGATCTTTTAATTTTAAGGCCGCAGCATGCGCTTCATCAGCACTTTCGGCAACTATACCTTCTTGTACGGCAACACCAAACGATTTTAGAATTTGTTTGGCTTGATATTCATGTATATTCATTTTTTTTAAAAATAGCTTTTTTTGAATTGCGTGCGAAAATAGCTGTTTACGGCAATTTAGCAATTAAAAAGTTTGGGGAAGCATTTTTAGCTTCTAATCAAAGCATTTGCTTTGGATTGGAGCCCCTTTTTACCCAAAAGTGGTATTGTAAGCTTGCCACAACAAAAATACCTTAAGCATTGCGGAGTAAGTTCCAACAAACAAAATGGACATTTACCGATTTGGATTTGTAAAAATATTAGGCAGGGTTGAAAATAAAAAGCTTCCTAAAGTGTACCCAATTTATTTATATTTGGAAAAGGTTTGAGCTAAAAACATTCTTATAAACAAGCTATGAATCACTTTATAAAACGATAGTGCTAACATTAGACAGATAAAAAAAATGAACAGAAATATCTAGATGACAGAAAAGCCAGCCGCAAATTTAGCACATTTGGCTTTTACCGACACAAAAACCGACCCTTCGATAAACCAAAAGAGCTAAATTTACCCATCGCACTATTAGACAGTATGGAATTAACAGAAAAACTTTTAACAGAACTACAAAGACGGCTAAAAATCGGGAATCGCAGAGGCGTTCATTTGAATGCTATTCCAGCAAATTCAAGATATAAGTTCGACTTAAATAGACTTACTCATATTGACAAAAATCTTCCCGACAATTTCGTAAAAGCGTTGCTTTCGGAATTTCCTCTAAAATTCAGAATTAGTTGGAAAGACAACGTGCCTGACCTAAACTCCCTTTTTGAAGAAGACCAATCACAATTAGTTAGAATCACAAAAGCATTTGAAAATCTTATCAATCAAACGGAAGCTATTGAATCTGAAAAAGGTATAAATACTTTCGGTTTTGGATTTCCTATTTTGGCAAGAAGAGACAGAGCAGATAATAAGTTGACAGTTGCTCCCATACTAATTTGGTCATTACGAATCAAAAGAACAAAAGAGTTCAACACATGGGAAATACTACGAAATGAAGAAGATCCAATTTACATAAACGAAGTTTTAATAAATCATTTACAAAATGATGCAAACATTGAGATAGAACAAATACCAAGCGAAATGCTTGACGATGGACTAATCAATAAAAATGAACTTATAGAAATTTGCTCAAAATTAATCAGAGCAATAAACACAACATCGCCAGACGATTTAGAAGAAACATTCAAAAAGAAACTTGATAAAATCACATCTATAGGGGATAAAGCTCATTATGATAAACTCCCACTAAATTCATCAAACTCCTTTATTGATTTTGGCGGACTGTTTTCGATTTTTGAAGTTCAAAAGCAGAATATCATAAATGATTATGGTAACCTTATGGAGCTTGAAGGAATTAATATTCCACTTGAAGATTTAGAAGGACATTCGTTTCAACCGATTTCATCGGTTGAAACCGACCCTTCTCAACAAAGCATTTTGCATTCCTTGGAAGCAACAAGAAACATTTTGATACAAGGTCCTCCAGGGACAGGAAAAAGTCAAACGCTTACAGCGGTTCTTATTAATGCACTTGAAAACAATAAGAAAACAATTGTTGTATGTGAAAAAAGGACAGCACTTGAGGTTTTACACAATGCACTTATAGAAAAAGGGTTGAATTATCATTGTGTCTTGATTCGAGACATTGTAAAAGACCGCAAAACGGTTGTTGATTCTGTTAGAGACCGAGTTGACAACTCTGAATACAAAAGATACCGATACAATTATTCAAAAGAATCTTTGGATAACTTGATTCAAAAGGCCAAAGATTTAATAGCCAATATAAATAACAAGCATCAAAAACTTGATCAAAAACTAATTGGCAACAAATCTTGGTCTGACGTAGTTGGAAACTTATTAGCCGAAATAAAAGGCAATACTGACGAAAGCAATTTGAATATTGAAAAGAATTTATTTAGTTATTCAACACAGGAGCTAAATACCTTGCTTGACCTTGTTCAAAAAGGGCAGATACTTTACACGGAATTTTTACCGATAGAATCTACCTCTTTCATCAATTCTTTAAAACTTGTTGGTGACAATCCGTATCTAATTGAGCAAAGTATAAATGAGGACTTCGAGGTTTATTCAAAGCAACTTGAACAAATCAAACTTCTTTTGGAAGCAAATAGAAGTGAATTTATAAGTTTGAGAAAATTAGAACTGAAAAATCAAATTACTTCAATTGAAATTTGTATTGAAAACACAATAGCAAAAGAAAATGAATTGAGTGCTTTGATTTCAAACGCTAAAAATGATTTCATAAATTTTAGAAATATTGAATTTGCTCAACAGCTTGAAAGCATATCTCAAAATATTTCACAAATTGATGCCATTTTCAGCAATAACACAAATAATCCCGACTTAACAAACGCAGATAAAATAAATGGTTTTGGTTTTAAACTTTTATCCGTTTTTTCTAAAAGCAAGAAGCAAACTATTGCTGACCACATTGAATTACAACGCAACTCTGTAAAACTTGATGAGTGTTTGAAAATCTCAAAGGATTTCCAAAATCTCAATTTTACAGGCAGTATGGATGCTAAGAAAAATTCTTTGCCGACATTAAAAACTGAAATAACAAAACTCAAAAACAGTTTTAGCGACAAAATTGAAAACGAGTTTGTTTTATTCAATCTTAGTTCAGTTTTAGACCCAAATGATAAGGAAAAGCCTTTTCAATCTATTCATTCGGTAATAAACGATACAAATAATTCTGAAGCATTCATAACAAAACTCCAATCAATTCAAACCACTTTCAAAAATTACCTGTCTGAAATAAATTCAGTATTTAAAGCACTTTCAAAGGATTTAGCAGAAAGCAAAGACATTAAAATTAACCAGACTTTCGATAAGACTTTCAAAGAGAATAAGGAAGCGGTCTCAGAATTAAAAG
>JANMIV010000063.1:0-3375 GCA_031375995.1 Bacteroidota bacterium | reverse complement strand
GTGGGTGCAAATTTTGCTTATTTACAGCGCAAGTTTGGTTATTATACTATGGATGATGCTGGTAATAGAGTAACTGAAATACGACCAGGAGAGTTAATTCCAACTCATTTACCCGATTACTTTGTTGGTTTACAAGCCAACTGGGAGGTAGATGTTTGGGGTAAACTACGCAGTAAGAAGAAAGCTGCGTTTTTACGGTATTTAAGTAGCGTAGAAGGCACTAATTTAATTGTTACAAATTTAATAGCCGAAATTGCAAATGCTTACTATGAGTTGATTTCTTTAGATGTAGAATTGGATATTATTGAAGAGACTATTCAATTACAAAAAGATGCCTTAGCCATTGTTAAGGTTCAAAAACAAGCAGCTGTTGCCAATGAACTGGCTATAAAACAATTTGAGGCACAAGTATTGAATTCACAGAGTTTCGAATTTGAATTATTGCAAAAAATTACGGAAACGGAAAATAAAATAAACTTTTTATTGGGTCGTTTTCCGCAACAAATTGTTCGCGAAAAATTAAACTTTATGAATCAACTACCTAGACAAATAAAAGAAGGAATTCCTTCTCAGTTGCTTAAAAACCGTCCTGACATAAAGCAAGCTGAATTTGAATTGATGGTAACAAAATGGAGCGTGAAGGCTGCCAAAGCGGCATTTTATCCCTCATTTAACATTACTGGTACATTGGGTTTTCAGTCGTTTAACACAGCATATTTGTTTACAACGCCTCAATCTTTTGCCTATAATCTGTTGGGAGGATTAGCTACACCTCTCATTAATAGAAGTGCCATAAAAGCACAATTTAGGAACGCTAAAGCCAATCAAATTGAAGCGATGTATAGGTATCAAAAAACTGTTTTAAATGGCTATGTGGAAGTAGCAAATGAATTATCTAGTATTAGAAATTTAGAAAAAATACATGATTTAAAAACCGAGGAAGTAAATGCATTGACGGCATCAATTGATATTTCTAGTGATTTATTTAAATCGGGCAGAGCTACTTACTTTGAGGTTTTAATGACACAACGAACAGCCTTGCAATCGCGTTTAGAACTGGTAACTACCAAAAGAAAACAATACAATGCTACTGTTAATGTTTACAAAGCTTTGGGAGGAGGTTGGAGATAGAAATGAAAAGTAATTTTTTGCAGACTCCATTTTTAAAGAAGTAAAGTCAATATGCTAAGTAAACAAATAAAATAAACAACCATTCTTACGCTCACTTAAAATAGCGTGTGAATCTAAAAATAAACTATGAATATGAAATCAACACTTATTATGCTTTTTGTTTCATTGCTAAGTCAATTACTTATGAGCCAGACTATAACAGTAGATTCTGCTCAAATAAATAAGGAGTATTCCAATCTCGAAGAGGCGCTAAAGAATCCTGAAAAAGTTTATCGTTTAAATTTAAGTAATCAAAAAGTTCAAGTACCCAAAGATGCTTGGTCAAAGTTTGTAAATCTTGAGTTTTTGAGTTTTAAAAATGATCATTTAGAGGAAATTCCACAGGAAATAAGTCTTTTAAAGAAATTGAAAGTACTTGATTTAAGTGGAAATGATTTTACTACACTCCCAAAATCTTTCAGCGAACTATATAATTTAGAAGAGCTTTTTTTAAATGATGAGAAAAAGTTCAATTTAAATGCAAACATTGATATAATCAGTTTTTTGCCTCGTTTAAAAATATTGCATTTAGAAAACGATAGTTTGCTCAAACTCCCTAAAAATATTTTTAAGTTAAATCATTTAGAAAAGTTATTTTTAAATAGCAATATTTTTAGCGAAATACCTAATGAATTAAGGTCTTTGAACTATCTGCAGTATCTTGATATGAAGGATAACAAAATAAGACCTGAAATACTGGATAAAGAAAAGTTGAACTTTGGTTTTAAGATAAACTTTTAAATAATCAGAATCTATTTTAGTTATTTAGTAAATTAAACATTGTTTTCAAACGGTTAATTATGGATATTCAAGAGACACAAATTATTGAAACAGCGATAGTAATAGTTATTTATGTGATTACTTTTTTTATCACAAAAACCGCTATCAATAAAGTATTAAAGAATACCCAACTGCAAAGAGCTAGAAGAAAAATTGTAATTAAAGCGGTTCATTTATTTACTACTTTTGCCACATTAATATTAATTGCTGCTATTTGGGGAGTAAAGCAAAATGAAATTGCACTTTTTGCAAGTACTATACTTACCGCTTTAGGCATTGCATTTTTTGCACAATGGTCATTACTTTCTAATGTTACGGCAGGTATCATATTGTTTTTTAACCATCCACTCAAAATTGGCGATAAAATAAAAGTAATGGATAAGGATTATCCTTTTGAAGGAGAAGTGTCGGACTTAACTTATTTTTTTGTTCACCTAGTTACCCAAAATGGTGAAGTAATAACGATTCCAAATGCGCTTATGTTGCAGAAATCAATTGCAGTTATTGGAAAAGTAGAGCTTTCAAAATAGACAATTCGATGAGATATTTATATTCAGTAATAGGTGTTTTATTGCTTACAGTCAATACTTCTTGGGCCCAACAAATAGATTTAGGAAGTTGGAATATTATTAACTTAAAATACAATGTTAATAGCAAATGGAGCGTATTTGGCGAAGGTCAATTGCGTTCATTGAAGTTTTATGACCACTTTCATTACTATGAATACAAAGGCGGTGTAAATTATAAGGTGTATAAAAATGTACTTTTTACCATAGGTGCAGGAAGCTACCAAACATATAAAGAAGGAGGTGATTTTGTTTTGCCTAAAAATAATGATGAATTTAGACTCTGGCCTCAAGTAACATTATTCCAGCTTGTAGGTAAACTAAAAATAGAGCAAAGGTATAGAACTGAATTACGCTTCACTAGCAATGGTTACCGCAATCGTTTTAGGTATCGGTTTGGGTTATCTTATCCATTTGGAAAAGAAATAGATGCTTATCAACCTTTTCAAATAAGTGCTAATAATGAACTGTTTTTTACCGATAATGAGCCTTATTTTGAAAGAAATAGAATGTCAATGGCTTTTAGTTACAAACCATCAAAAACAACTACGCTACAAGTAGGTTACCTGCACCAATTTGACTATAAAATTAATGATGAAACGGGTAGAGATTTTTTACAAATTGGCGTTTTTATTGAACTATTTAGAAAAGAACCATTGAACAAAGCGAGTAATAAATAACATATTCTCCTAGTAAGTAAAATAAGGCATCTATATAATAAATGGTATAAGTATAATTTTAACTTCCAGTAAGCAATTATCAGTAAAAAAGTTAATTATAAAAAAAGCGATTACAAAGTATAATCGCTTTTTTATGCTGGTATTATCCAACAAATTCACATATCCAATCAACCATTTCA
>JANMIV010000059.1:0-2276 GCA_031375995.1 Bacteroidota bacterium | reverse complement strand
ATAACCAAATGGAAACTGCTTTAGCTAATGGAATGGGCGATTTGGATAAACTAATTGCCGGAAAAGAAACGTGGGTAGTTAACTAAAATATAGTATTTGAAATTACAAAGAATCAGCCAGTCTTTTAACCAAAAGCTGGCTGATTCTTTTATTTATGGCTGTTTCGTGTTGTGCATAGAACACCAATTCATCAGCCGTAAACAAGGCAATAACTACACCAAATAATTTTTGTTTAAGTAAATGGTTTTGTAATATTTGTTTTGCCAACTCTATTCTTTCATTGGTCTCTACAGGAATAGATTTGCCTTTTAACGCTTGTTCTGCTATAAATTGAATTGTATGGTGCTGAAACTTTAAAATGGGTCTGAGAGTATTGTTTTGGAAATTTTCTTCTGCCAAACTTGTTTTAGTGCTATCTATTTGAATAATTGGTCTTAATGCCATTATTTCTTCATCTCTATTCATATATTTACCTGTATATATTTAAAGGTTTCAACCGCTTATTTGTTTTTAACTATACATATATACTTTATTTGCCAGTATGATTCCTAAAAAGGCAATTCAATTATTAGAACAAGATATTGTATTTAAACCTATTATAGACTTATGCTTAGCTCAAGTGCAAAAGAGGTTCAATGGTATCAATAAACAAAGCGATTTGTATATTAGTTTACTAAAAAGCATTGTTTCTCAGCAATTATCTACCAAAGCAGCCGATACTATTTACGGTCGTTTTATTGATTTGTTTAAAGATAAATACCCTGATGCCAAACGCTTACTAAAATTAAAAGAGGAGCAATTAAGGGCGGTAGGTTTGTCTTATCAAAAAATAAGCTATATAAAAGCAGTAGCCACTTATTCATTAAAAAATAATCTCGACCCAGCCTATTTGAACGGTTGGACGAATGAAGAAATTATAGAAGAACTATCATCCATTAAGGGCGTTGGTAAGTGGACGGTTGAAATGATTCTGATTTTTGGACTGAAGCGTTTAGATGTGTTTCCTTACGATGACTTAATTATTAGAAACGGTATTATAAAAAGATATTATATTACATCAACTGGTAAACAGCTAAAAGCGGATTGCCATGCAATAGCTGAACAATGGAAACCTTATAGAAGTATTGCCAGTTTGTTTTTATGGGAAAGTAAAGGTTTTTAAAGTAGGCTAGCATCCTAATGAAAATCTCTCCTATTCAGCAAAAAAGCCTATTCCTACCCTTCCATCAAAGCATCCACGTGCTTTTTATTGGCTAATTGGCCGCAGGCAGCATCTATATCTTTGCCACGGCTTCTGCGCACGGTGGCTGTTACCCCGTTTTTCTCTAAATAAGCGCAGAAAGCATCAATTTTATTGCTATCCGCTTTTACAAAAGCTCCGTCACCAGTTGGGTTGTATTCAATAATATTGACTTTTGCAGGTACTTTTTTGCAGAATTTAAGCAACATTTTAGCGTCTTCAATACTTTCGTTAAAGTCTTTAAAAGCTATGTATTCAAAAGTAATGCGGCTTTTGGTTTTGTTATAAAAATGCTGCAATGCCTTACCAACAGCCTCTAAACTATTGCTTTCATTTATTGGCATAATTAAATTGCGTTTTTCATCGCTTGCTGCATGTAACGAAAGTGCTAAACGGAATTTAACGTTGTCATCGCCCAATTTTTCAATCATTTTGGCTATGCCAGCAGTGCTAACGGTAATACGCTCATTGCTCATGCCTAAACCTTCAGGTAAAGTAATTTTTTTAATGGCCGCCATTACATTATTGTAATTCAATAATGGTTCGCCCATTCCCATAAAAACGATATTGGTCAATGGTTTTCCGTAATGGTTATTGGCCCAGTTCTTTATATGTACTACTTGGTCGTAAATTTCGGCAGGCGTTAAGTTGCGCTCACGCTTCATGGTTCCAGTAGCGCAAAATTTGCAAGTTAAACTACAACCTGTGTGATTGTCAGTGGCCAAATAGTACATCCATCAAAACTATTTTATACTATACATGTGGGTATTTTAGTCATCTACCCTCAGTGTTGAGCGACGAGGACTAGGCTGAAAAATGCAGCAGCATAGTAGTTGATGGTAGAAGGGGTAGAAAACGAGGTAGAAAGATATCGAATGATTGCATAGTGGATTGACATGAAGAAAATTGGCTTGAAAAGAGACAAAAAGAATTGGTTTGAAAAGAGAAGATGCACAAAATCATGCAAAATTGAAGTTAGGATTTCTGAAAACCGCCTAACCTGCTGTAAAGTGAAAAAATAGACGTAAAATCCTCG
>JANMIV010000040.1:0-4236 GCA_031375995.1 Bacteroidota bacterium | reverse complement strand
GGGCAAGGGTAACACCTTGGTTTATCTTTATTATGTCTATAATAGTGAATATTGGTATGTGGTTCGAGCGTTTTGTAATTATCGTAACTTCATTACATAGAGATTTCTTACCTTCAAGTTGGACTATGTATGCACCAACTATTATAGAGTTTGCTATCTTATTAGGTTCATTTGGGTTATTCTTCTTTTTCTTCTTCTTATTTATGAAATTCTTACCATCTATAAACATGGCAGAATTGAAGAGTATTGTTAAAACCAAACATGCATTAGAATTGGAAAAACACTATACCGAATTATTAAACAATAACCACAAAATGCCAGCTCACGCTCACGAAACGAAAGGAGATTCAGTTCATGGACACTAACAAAGTAATTTTAGGAATTTACAACGATCCAGACCATATTTATGATGCAACTAAGAAGTTGATGCATGATGGATATAGAGTTAGAGATGTTTACTCTCCTTTTGCTATACACGGTATGGATAGGGTTTTAGGAATTAAAAGGTCTAGATTAACTGTAGCAGCTTTCATTTTTGCTATGACAGGCATTGTTTTAGCTTTAACACTTCAATCGTATGCTTCTTATTTTGATTGGCAAATGAATGTAGGTGGTAAACCATCATTACATATTCCAACTTATATTCCTATTACTTTTGAGTTGGCTATTCTTTGTACAGCATTTGGAATGGTAGCTTGTTTTTTTGCAGTAAACAGAATGGTTTGGGGTAAAAATGCAGATGTAATTGATATTAGAGTTACTGACGACCTATTTGTAGTTGCCATTGATGTAATTCCAAATAAAACAGATGTAGCAGAATTAAGCTCTATTTTAAAGAGCAACGGTGCTATAGAAATAAGAGAAAGGGAGTTTGAAGATTAATACTATGAAACTAAAAAATATAAGTTTTGCAATTTTAGTTGGTTCAGGCATAGCAATCATTGCTTCTTGTTCAGCCAATGGCGATAATCCAGGTATGGAGTATGCGCCCAATATGTACCATTCTTTTGCTTACGAACCTTTGAGTCAAGAGGAAGATAAGCCTAATAAAATCAATGACAATGGCATGAATATGCGTTTGCCTGCTAAACATACTATAGCACGTGGACAAGCTGATTATGCAAAATACGATTTGGCAAAAACACCAGCAGCTTATGAAGAGGCAGGTGCACTTAACAATCCTATTGAAGCTACTAAATACAATGTAGCAGAAGGTAAAAGATTATACAATATTAATTGTACCCCTTGCCATGGCGAAGATGGACAAGGAAATGGAACAATAGTAGCAGATGGTAAATTTCCTAAAGTACCAAGTTACGCTGACAGGTTGCCTACTATTAATGATGGTAAAGCTTTTTACTCAGTAAAATATGGTAAAAACTTAATGGGAGCTTATGGAACAGTATTATCGCCCAACCAAATTTGGCAAGTAATACATTATGTAAATACCTTTAAAGTAGCAGCAAGCACTACCACAGCAGTTGTTGATAGTACAGTTAAAAATTAAGTTGAATTAATTATTTGAAAAAAAATTATGTCACACGATACACATATAGAAATAAAAGAAGAGAAATATACAATAACGGAGGGCAATAAAAAGTGGTCATACGGTTTAATGATTGTAGGTTTGCTCTTAACTATACTTGGTTATTTTACTTACCATCCTTCCATTGAAGGAATGAATTTAAGTGCAGATCAATTACATTATTTAGTATCAAAGCGTTTTTGGGCTAATTTATTAATTGATAGCTATTTTACATTTATTATAGCCACTTGTGCTATTATTTTTGTGGTAATTAGTCAGTTGGCAAATGCTGCTTGGTATGTAGCCATTCGCAGAATTCCAGAAGCAATGAGCACTTACATGATTATTGGTGCTAGTTTATTGGTAGCTATTATATTGATTAACTTTTACGTTTTGCATGGCGGAATTTACCATTGGGCGCATCCAGGTGTAATGGAAGCCGATCCATTATTGGCTAAAAAAACTTGGTATTTAGCACAACCATTTTATTTAATCAGATTGATTTTATTTACAGGTTTTTGGGTATTTTGTGCTGCTCAAATTAGAAAAAACTCACGCAACGAAGATTTAATTGGCGGAATTGAAAATTTCGATAAAAACTTCAAAATATCAACCTATTTCTTATTTATATTTGGATTTACATTCTCCATGTTTGCATGGGATTTAATGATGAGTATTGATGCACATTGGTATTCAACCATTTTTACCATATATAACTTTGCTACTGGTTGGGTAAGTGCTTTAACAGTAACTTATTTATTGGTTTGGTACTTAAGAGGTAAAGGCTATTTGGGCATTGTTACCGATGAGCACCAACACGATTTAGGTAAATTTATGTTTGCCTTCTCAGTATTTTGGACTTACATGTGGACAGCTCAGTTCTTATTGATATGGTATGCCAATATACCTGAAGAAGTAGTGTATTACAAAGAGCGTATGTTTGGTACTTATCAATTCAATTTTTACTTAAACATTATTTTAAACTTTGTGGTTCCTTTCTTCTTGTTTATGATGCGCGATGCCAAAAGAAACAGAAAAATGGGTTATATAGTGGGTGCTGCTTTGTTATTCGGACATTGGAACGATTGTTTTTTAATGGTAATGCCAGGTGCAATGGATTTACCTACTGCTATTACTCCACATAACCCTATGGGTTCAATTGAAATTCCTAATCAAGGTATTGGATTTATGGAAATAGGCATGTTATTATTCTTTGCAGGTTTATTCCTTACCGTAGTAATGAAAGCACTTACTAAAGCCAATTTGTACCCTACACGCCATCCTTTCATATACGAAAGTGCCATGCACGATGTAGGTGTTTAAAAAAGATATTTAATAATGTATTTTAGAAAGCCTCAACATTTGTTGGGGCTTTTTTGCGCTAATAAATGGTAAATCGAACTTATGTTAACAATAATCCGTTAAATAATATTTGCATATATTGTATATATTAGCTTAATTGCCACTGGAATTAATCGAAGTGCTTATAATTATGATATCACGCATTTCATTATTTCCTTCAAATTGCTATTTTTATAGCACCAAATAATCAAAACACCATTTACAGTAAATTCTTTACACATACTTCATGTACGACAACACTACTTTGAATCAAATGCTCGTTTCGGAGCTGAGAGATTTAGCACTATCTCTAAAAGTGCAAAATATTGCGGAGTTAAATAAACAACAACTTATTGAGAGTGTTTTGCAAAAGCAAAATGCTCCGCAAGCTGAAATACCCCTTGCTGATGGTGAAAGCGTTAAAAAGAAGGCCGTGCGTCCCAGAAAGCCAAAAGTGGCAGTGGAGCCTGCTTTGAATTTTACGCCACCTGAAAAGGTAGTAGTAAAAAAGGTTCAAGAAATAAAGGAGGAAGTTTCAAATAATAATAGCATTATAGAGCCAGAGAGACCAGAATTAGACGGGAATGTAATTTCTAATACGCAAACCAACATTGAATCTAATATAGGTAATGAATCCAATGCAGAAGCAAGCATAGAAACCAATACCGCAATCAATACAGACAATACAGAAAACGCCCCTGTTGGTGATAATAGCAACAATAATCCTGTAAGAGAAAACAGGCAAAAACCTTGGGAGAAAAACAAACAAGATAGAAATAACAACAGAGAAAAGGAAAAACAAGAATATGTTGAATTAGATGGCATAGTAACTTGCGAAGGCTCATTGGAAACCATGATGGATGGTTATGGTTTTTTGCGCTCAAGCGATTACAATTACATGTCGAGTCCGGATGATGTGTATGTTTCTCCTTCACAAATAAAATTATTTGGTTTAAAAACGGGCGATACAGTACGAGGAACCATTCGCCCTCCAAAGGAAGGGGAGAAGTATTTTGCTTTAATAAAAGTAGAATCAATAAATGGGCGTATGCCTGCAGAAGTAAGAGATAGGATAGCTTTTGAACATTTAACACCACTGTTCCCGGATGAACGTTTGCGTTTAGCAGACAATGCATCTACTTACTCGACCCGCATTATTGATATATTGGCTCCAATAGGTAAGGGGCAGCGCGGATTAATAGTAGCGCAACCTAAAACGGGTAAAACCATGTTACTTAAAGAAATTGCCAATGCCATTGCTGCCAATCATCCAGAAGTATATTTACTTGTACTTTTAATTGATGAAAGACCAGAAGAAGTTACAGATATGCAACGCAGTGTCCGTGGTGAAGTAGTTGCTTCCACCTTTG
>JANMIV010000028.1:0-4018 GCA_031375995.1 Bacteroidota bacterium | reverse complement strand
AATGGTTATCAGTTTGGGCAAGAATTGCTTATTATCAACGGATTGCTTACGTTCATGGGCTTATGGCTCATTAAACAAAATTCCAAAGAAAAAGTATCGTTGCATTAGTTTTATGCTTTGATTGATAAAACAATCTTACCAAATTGTTTTCCATTCCCCATTTTGTTAAGCGCAAGTTGTGCATCAGCTAAACTAAAAACCTCATCTACAACAGGAATTATTTTATGCTCATTAATAAAGGAAACCATTTCTCCAAACTCTGCATCACTGCCCATAGTAGAACCTAGAATGTCCAGTTGTTTCCAGAATATTTTAGCAGGCGTACCACTGTTAAAAGCACCTAATGTGGCGCCATACATGGCAATGCGTCCCGCTGGTTTTGCTAGGTCAACCAATTTACTAAAAGTATCACCTCCACTGCTATCTATTATGGCATCAAAACCTCCACTCATGGCTTTGAGTTCTTTGTACCAATTGGCATTTTTATAATTTACACCACCTTTGGCACCTAATTGAATGGCTTTCTGTATTTTTTCGTCATCACCGCTGCTTACAAATACATGACAACCTTTGGCTACTGCAAATTGTAAAGCAAATAATGCAACACCACCGCCAATACCTGTAATTAAAACAGATTCTTGCGCTTGTACTTGGGCACGTTTTAGGGTTGCCCTAAAGGCAGTTAAGCCTGCCAAAGGAAAAGCGGCTGCTTGTTCAAAGTTTAAATGTTTTGGTTTTTCATACAATAATCGGGCATCTACTTTTACATATTCCGCAAAAGTGCCATCATGCGGAGTACCCAGTATTACATAGTCTTTAGCTTGCACTCTTCGATTGTTTCCCCAGTTCATACCCGCATTTATAACAACCTCTTTATTAAGCCAGCTTTTATCCACGTTAGCCCCAATTTCAGATACTATTCCACTGCCATCAGACCCTAAAATAATAGGAAAACGAATGCCTGCATACTGGCCTTTTTGAATCCACAAATCACGGTGATTCAATGCGGCAGCATTTACGGCTACCAATACCTCATTTGGTTTAATGGTTGGTTTTACTGTTTCGTGCAGGCTCAATGCTTCATTGAGATCTTGGAGTATAATGGCTTTCATTTTTGGAATATATCTTTAAAGGGTCGAAAATAATTAATCTGAATAGTTTAACAAGCGGATTACTTCAGTAACAAATGTTGCACCGTTTTTATATGTTCAGAGGCAGGCGCATTTGCATCAAGCCAATGAATAGTGCAACCTTCTCGCTCCATTTTTCTAAACCAAGTCATTTGGCGTTTAGCATATTGGTGTATAGCAGTTTCTAATTTTAAAAATAGTTCATCAAAAGAAATTTCACCCAATAAGTATTTTGAAATAAATTGATATTCAAGTCCTAAAAATTGCAGTCGTTCATGGCTAATTCCAGCTAACAATAATTGCTGCACTTCTTCAATCATGCCGTTTTCAAGTCGGAATTTTAACCTTGCCGAAATTTTATTTCTGCGTTGTTCTGTTGGTAAATCTAAAGCAAAAATGATCGGGTTTAAATCAACAAATGACACTTTGGGAACATTGGTATTGTTCAGGTATTCAGCAATTTCTATTGCTCTAATCAAGCGCTTGTGGCTGCTTAAATCGGCTTTTTCAGGTTTAGTTACATAGCTGTTTAATTTTTCAATTAACTCCTCTTTACTCCAATTTTCAATTTTACTCCTTAGTTCTAAATTATTTGGAATGGCCGCCAACTCATGCTTTTTTAAAATAGCATCTAAATACAAACCCGTTCCACCGCAAATAATGGGTAATTTGCCATTGTTTTCAATTGTTTTAAAGGCGTGGTAAAAATGAGTTATATAGTCATATAGATGAAAATGGGTTTCTACTTCTGCTATATCAATTAAATAATATGGAACAATTTCACCATTTAAATAGTATTCGTCCAAGTCTTTGCCTGCACCAATATTAAGCTGCTTATAAACCTGCCTTGAGTCGGCACTAATAATCTCCCCATTTAAAGCATTGGCCAATTGGACGGCAAGAGCCGTTTTGCCGCTCGCGGTTGGGCCAGTTAAAATAATAGCATTATAAGTTAAGGTCAAATTCTTTTATAATATTGGTTTGAGTATAATTTGTGCTTCAAATAAAAACATAATTAGTATTTTCGCCCTCTCTTTTAGCAAATAAACTAATATGTTACAATATAACCGCAAAAACTATAGCAACGAAGTTTTAATTGACCTCTATAAAACCATTTTAAAGCCTAGAATGATTGAGGAAAAAATGCTGATTTTGCTTAGACAAGGCAAAGTAAGCAAATGGTTCAGTGGTATAGGTCAGGAAGCCATTAGCGTGGGTTGCGTAAAGGCTTTGCATAGTGATGAATACATATTGCCTTTACACCGTAACTTGGGCGTATTTACTGGAAGAAACATGCCTTTCAATAAACTTTTTAGCCAATGGCAGGGCAAAGCAAATGGGTTTAGCAAAGGTCGTGAGCGTTCATTCCATTTCGGAACCAATGAGTACCATATAGTTGGAATGATTTCACATTTAGGTGCTATGTTGGGCGTAGCTGATGGTATTGCTTTGGCCAATAAATTGCAAAAAGAAAAAAAAGCTACCGTAGTATTTAGTGGCGATGGTGGGGCTAGTGAGGGCGATTTTCATGAAGCGTTAAATACCGCAGCAGTTTGGAGTTTACCAGTAATATTTTTAATTGAAAACAATGGTTACGGACTTTCAACACCCAGCAATGAGCAATTTAAATTTAAGAGTTTTGTTGATAAAGGAATAGGCTACGGAATGGAAGCTTACCGCATTGACGGTAATAATATCTTGGAAGTATATGACGTAATGAGTGGTTTGGCTGAGTCAATAAGAAAAAACCCACGCCCCATATTATTGGAGTGCATTACATTTAGAATGCGCGGACACGAGGAAGCTTCAGGAGTAAAATATGTGCCTCAGGAATTGTTTGAAATTTGGGGTAAGAAAGATCCAGTGGTAAATTACGAGCGTTACTTGCTTGAACAACAAGTTATAACGTATGATTTGATTAATGAAATTAGGGCGGAGATAAAAGAAGAAATAGATTTAGGAGTAGAAGAAGTTTTAGCAGAACCAGAAATAATAGCCAATACGGCTACTGAAATGGCCGATGTTTATAAGCCAATAGATTTGCCTGTGAGCAGTGCATACGAAAATTTGCAACATGTGGTAACGGCTCCTGCAACTAATAATAAAACTAAAAAGCGCCTAGTGGATGCCATTAGTGATGGTTTGCGCCAAAGCATGGAGAAGCACGATAACCTAGTGTTGATGGGGCAAGATATTGCAGATTATGGAGGTGTTTTTAAAATTACGCAAGGTTTTGTAGAGCAGTTTGGGAAAGATAGAGTGCGTAATACACCGCTTTGCGAAAGTGCTATTTTGGGAGCGGGTTATGGCTTGGCTATTAAAAAAATGAAGGCTATGGTAGAGATGCAATTTGCCGATTTTGTGAGTGTAGGGTTCAATCAAATTGTAAATAATCTAGCTAAATCATACTACCGTTGGGGGCAGCAAGCTGATGTAGTAGTGCGCATGCCAACAGGAGCAGGAATGGGTGCAGGCCCTTTCCATTCACAGAGCAACGAAGCTTGGTTTTTTCATGTACCAGGCTTAAAAATTGTTTATCCTTCCACACCAAGCGATGCAAAAGGTTTATTGACTGCGGCCATTAATGACCCTAATCCAGTACTATTTTTCGAGCATAAAAACTTATATAGAAATGTAGAGCTAGAAGAAGAAGTGTTTGATGATTATTATATGTTAGAAATTGGCCCTGCTCGATTGGCACGTGAAGGCAACGATGTATCAATTATTACTTATGGGGCAGGTGTGCATTGGGCTTTAAAACATTGTAATGAAAACAATATAGACGCAGATATAATAGATTTAAGAACACTTTTACCTTGGGATAAAGATGCCGTAGAAAAAAGTGTAAAAAAGACTGGAAAAGCAATTGTATTGCATGAAGATACATT
>JANMIV010000526.1:0-5214 GCA_031375995.1 Bacteroidota bacterium | reverse complement strand
CCCCAATCAGGAATACCAGCTTTACGAGTATATTCCAATACATCATCATCATTTGCACCATCAAAAATTGGTGTTGCAAATTTCAATCCTAATTCAATACCTGCCCAACCTAAAACAGTTTCGTAAATCTGTCCTAAATTCATACGAGAAGGTACACCCAAAGGATTTAAAACAATATCTACTGGTCTTCCATCTTCTTGGAAAGGTAAATCCTCATCGCGCACAATACGCGCAACAATACCTTTATTTCCGTGGCGACCAGCCATTTTATCACCTACTTTTAACTTACGTTTTTGAGCAATATATACTTTAGCTAATTTTAAAATACCATTTGGTAATTCATCACCAACACTTATTGCATACTCTTTACGTCTGTATTCAGCCAACTCTTGGTTTACTCTGTTTTTGTAGTTTGATAAAATTTGTTTGATTGAATCATTCTTATCCGCATCAGTACTCCAACTATTTGCATTTACATTGGTATAATCCACTTCACCCAAGTTCTTCATGGTAAATTTGGTTCCTTTCGAAATCATTTCTTCACCATAAACATTCATTACACCTTGGCTAGTTTTACCAGATAAAATACTGAATAATTTTTCTACCAATACCGATTTGATACCAGCCGCATTTTTTTCATGCTCTTCTGTTAACTTAGCGATTTTGGTTTTATCGTCTGCCTTGTTATTTTTATCCTTTTTAACACGGGCAAAAAGTTTCTTTTCAATTACAACACCAGCAGTAGAAGGCGATGCTTTTAAAGATGCATCTTTTACATCTCCTGCTTTATCCCCAAAAATAGCACGTAATAATTTCTCTTCTGGCGAAGGTTCAGTTTCTCCTTTAGGAGTAATTTTACCAATTAAAATATCACCATCAAATACTTCACATCCTACTCTTATCAATCCATTTTCATCCAAATTACGGGTAGCATCTTCGCTTACGTTTGGAATATCATTGGTCAACTCTTCTTCACCACGCTTTGTATCGCGCACTTCTAGTTCGTATTCTGTAACGTGAATAGAGGTAAATATATCTTCTTTTACTACTCTTTCACTTATTACAATCGCATCCTCAAAGTTGTTTCCTTGCCAAGGCATGAAAGCTACTTTTAGGTTTCTACCAATAGCCAACTCGCCACCTTGTGTAGCATAACCTTCGCAAAGCACAGTACCTTTAGTAACTTTCTGACCCTTTTTAACAATTGGTTTTAAGTTAATACAGGTATTTTGGTTAGTACGCAAAAACTTAATTAGTTTATAGCTTTTTGTATCCGTTCCAAAACTTACCAATTTATCTGCTTCGGTTTGTTCATAACGAATTCTAACTTCATTACCATCCACATACTCTACTGTACCGTTTCCTTCTGCAACAATTAAGTTACGGCTATCACGTGCAATTTTACCTTCTAATCCTGTTCCAACTACTGGAGCTTCAGGACGCAACAAAGGAACTGCCTGACGTTGCATGTTTGATCCCATCAAAGCACGATTCGCATCATTATGTTCCAAGAAAGGAATCATACTGGCTGCAATAGATACAATTTGATTAGGAGCAATATCCATAAATTGCAGTTTCTCAGGCTCCACCATTGGGAAATCACCTTCGTAACGTGCTTTTACTTTTAAATCTTGAAACTCACCTGATACCTCATTGTATTTAGCATCAGACTGAGCAATTACCATTCCCTCTTCATCTTCGGCACTTAAATAAGTTACTGGTTTACCAACCGATACTTTACCGTTTTCTACTTTTAAATAAGGAGTTTCTATAAAGCCCATGCTATTAATTTTTGCATGAACACATAGTGAAGAAATCAAACCAATATTTGGTCCCTCTGGTGTTTCAATTGTACATAAACGACCATAATGGGTATAATGTACGTCACGCACCTCAAAACCTGCTCTTTCACGAGAAAGACCGCCTGGCCCTAGGGCTGACATTCTTCTTTTGTGCGTAATCTCTGCCAAAGGATTGGTTTGATCCATGAACTGAGATAACTGATTGGTTCCAAAAAACGAGTTAATAACAGATGACAATGTTTTGGCATTGATCAAATCTTGTGGTGTAAATACTTCGTTATCGCGAATGTTCATACGCTCACGGATTGTTCTGCTCATACGAGCCAAACCAACACCAAACTGAGAATATAATTGCTCGCCTACCGTTCTTACACGTCTATTACTTAAATGGTCAATATCATCCACATCTGCACGTGAATTAGATAATTCAATTAAGTATTTAATAATAGAAACGATATCATCTTTTGATAACACGCGGTTATCCAATGACTCATTTTTGTTTAATTTTCTGTTGATACGGTAACGACCAACCTCACCTAAATCATAACGTTTGTCAGAGAAAAACAATTTTTCAATAACGCCACGTGCTGTTTCTTCATCAGGTGGATCTGCATTACGTAACTGGCGGTAGATATGCTCATGAGCCTCTTTAGCACTATTAGAAGTATCTTTTTGCAAAGTATTCAAAATAGTAGCAAACTCATTGTGGTTTGATTCGTTTTTATGTAAGATGATGGTTTTTACATCCGCTTCCAAAATCAAATCCACATGGCTATCTTCAATAGTTGTATCACGCTCAATGATTACTTCATTACGCTCAATTGATACAACCTCACCTGTGTCCTCATCCACAAAATCTTCCACCCATGTTCTTAAAACACGTGCAGCTAATTTTCTGCCAAGTACTTTTTTCAAACCTGCTTTGCTCACCTTAATTTCTTCAGCTAAGTCAAATAGGTTCAATATATCTTTATCCGATTCGAATCCAATAGCACGTAAAAGCGTGGTTACAGGAAACTTCTTCTTTCTATCAATGTAAGCATACATTACGTTGTTTACATCTGTTGCAAATTCAATCCAACTTCCTTTAAAAGGAATTACCCTTGCTGAGTATAATTTTGTACCATTGGTATGGTACGATTGTCCAAAGAACACACCAGGTGAACGGTGCAACTGAGATACAATTACGCGTTCGGCTCCATTGATACAAAATGTACCACTTGGAGTCATGTAAGGAATAGTTCCTAAGTAAACATCTTGAACAATCGTTTGAAAATCTTCATGTTCCGGATCATTACAGCTTAATTTCAATTTAGCCTTCAGTGGAACACTATATGTCAAACCACGTTCAATACACTCTTCTATTGCGTAACGAGGTGGGTCAACAAAATAATCTAAAAATTCTAACGTAAATATGTTTCGAGTATCGCTAATAGGAAAATTCTCTTGAAACACTTTGAAAAGTCCTTCGTTTGCTCTACTTTCAGAAGTAGTATCTAACTGAAAAAACTCTCTAAAAGATTCTAATTGAACATCCAAAAAATCTGGATAATCAATGACTGGTTTTACCGATGCGAAGGTGATTCTACCCTCAGGTGTTATAGTTCTGTTAGTCAATGTAATAAAATGTTTTTAAATTGAAAAAACCATCAATTTACTGATTACTCATTTTAATTTATGGTTGAGTAAAACCTAAAAGTCATGCTTTTACCAAAAAACCAGTAAAAACATGTAAAGTATCTAGTACTTTTTTAAATGCAGAATTGACCCGCGGCAAATTGCCGGGGTCAAGCCTGCTTATAGTAGCACAAAGCTATTATTTTACTTCAACTTCAGCACCTGCTTCTTCAAGCTTAGCTTTTAAGCTTTCTGCTTCAGTTTTGTCAACTCCTTCTTTAATTGCTTTTGGAGCTCCATCAACTAATTCTTTAGCTTCTTTTAATCCTAAACCTGTTAAGTCTTTAACAACTTTCACTACGTTTAATTTAGCTTGACCAGCACTTTTCAATATTACATTGAAAGAAGTTTGCTCAGCAGCTGCCTCAGCAGCAGCAGGAGCAGCAGCAACAGCAACAGCTGCAGCAGCAGGCTCAATGCCATACTCGTCTTTTAAAATTTTTGCTAATTCATTAACATCTTTCACTGAAAGGTTAACTAGTTGTTCTGCGAACGCTTTTAAATCTGCCATGATTGTATTGTTTATTTTTGTTTTTTTTAATTAATAAATTTATTTTATCTGAATTATTCAGGACGCTCAGATAACGTTTTTACTAAGCCTGCAATTTTTCCTCCGCCTGAAGCTTGTAATGCACTAATAACATTTTGAGCTGGGCTTTGTAACAATCCGATGATTTCTCCAATAAGCTCATTTTTAGTTTTAAGAGCTATTAGAGATTCTAATTGGTTGTCGCCTATGAAAATATCTGCATCAATAGCTGCACCCTTTAAATAAGGAATTTCTGTTTTCTTACGAAATGATTTAATCACCTTTGCAGGCTCTTTCATATCGTGGCAAAACATCAATGCAGTATTACCTACTAGTGTTTCACCTAAATTACCAAAATCTCTGCCGCTACGTTCCATTGCCTTTTCAATTAAAGTATTCTTAGCTATTTGCATAGTAATACCTGCTTTGAAAAGCTCACCACGTAATATACTGGTTTGCTTGGCATTTAAACTGTTTACATTAGTTACATAAACATTCTTGTACTCGTTAAATAAACCAGCCAAGTTATCTATCACTTCATTTTTTTCGTGTTTTGTCATAACTGTTGTTTTATTAAAATTAAATGCCAGGAATTGATTTAGTATCTACAGAAATACCAGGGCTCATTGTACTGCTTATGCTCACGCCTTTTAAGTAAGTACCTTTAGCTGCTGATGGTTTTAGTTTATTGATAGCTTGCACTAACTCAACTGCATTTTCGAATAATTTTTGAGGTTCCATTGAAGCTTTACCAATTGATGTGTGGATTGCTCCTTCTTTATCAACTTTAAAGTCAATTTTACCTGCTTTTACTTCTTTTACAGTCTTACCAATATCCATAGTAACGGTACCTGATTTAGGATTTGGCATTAAGTTACGGGGTCCTAAAATTTTACCCAATTTACCTAATTTTGCCATTACCGCAGGCATTGTTACAATGATATCAATATCAACCCATCCTTGCTCAATCTTTTGGATATACTCATCCAAACCTACATGGTCGGCTCCGGCTTCACGTGCTTCGGCTTCCTTATCAGGAGTTACCAATGCTAAAACGCGAACTTCTTTACCTGTGCCATGCGGTAAACTTACCACACCGCGCACCATTTGATTGGCTTTTTTAGGGTCAACTCCCAAGCGCACATCTATGTCTACTGATGAATCAAATTTAGTATAAGAAATTTCCTTAACCAATTTTGAAGCGTC
>JANMIV010000514.1:0-2438 GCA_031375995.1 Bacteroidota bacterium | reverse complement strand
ATCCGGGAAAGGATATTACGCTCATTATTAATAGTCCGGGTGGGTATGTTACTTCTGGTTTCACTATTTACGATACCATCAAATCTATTAGCTCCCCCGTTTCTACCGTTTGTATGGGTTTAGCCGCTTCTATGGGCTCTATTCTACTTTCAGTAGGTGCTAAAGGCAAACGCTATATATACCCCAATGCAAAGGTAATGATTCACCAACCTAGTGGTGGAGCGCAAGGTCAATCGTCTGATATACAAATTCAGGCGCAAGAAATAATGAAAACAAAACAGTTGGGCGCACAAATTTTAGCCGATAATTGTGGGCAAACCATAGAAAAGGTATTGAGTGATTTTGACAGGGACTATTGGATGGATGCAAACGAATCGCTTGCATACGGAATAGTAGATGGAATAATAAAATAAACAACAATTTATGCAATTAACCAATAGATCGAAAGTAGTAGTGAATAAGGAAATGAGTTTCAAAGAGAAGCTCTATATTCCAGCTATACTATCAGGTATGGCTGTTACTTTTAAGCATATGTTTAAAAAGAGTGTTTCATTGCGTTACCCAGAAGTAACCAGGGAGTTTAGCCCTGTGTATAGAGGGCAGCATGTATTGAAACGCGATGCCGAAGGACGCGAAAATTGCACGGCTTGTGGTTTGTGTGCTGTTGCTTGCCCAGCAGAGGCCATTACCATGGATGCTGCAGAGCGTAAAAAAGGCGAAGAGCATTTGTACCGCGAGGAAAAATATGCGGCTAAATACGAAATAAATATGCTGCGCTGCATTTTCTGCGGATTGTGCGAAGAAGCTTGTCCTAAGGATGCTATTTATTTAACGGATAGAATTGTAGCATCAGAATACAAACGCAATAGCTTTATATACGGTAAAGATGTGTTGGTAGAGCAAATGGATAATAGAATAGATATTACCCAACGCAAGAAGAGTTATCATATTGACTAGGCCACTTATCCCCTATTCATGCAAAAAGCCATTAAACAAACGTTTAGTGGCTTTTTTTATAAGTTTAGCAGCTTATACTTATACCAACGCCAAGCGACCCATTTTAGTAATGTATTTTCCTATGATATCAAATTCTATATTTACTTCATCCCCTACCTTAAAGGTGTGAAAAACGGTATGCTCAAAAGTATAAGGTATAATGGTTACACTAAACCAGTCTTCCATGGCATTCACTACCGTTAAGCTTACCCCATTGATACAAACAGAACCTTTATTCACCAATAAATTTTGGTGCAAAGGGTTTATTTTAAAATAATAATTCCAACTGCCTTCCAAGGTTTCTATTTTGGCACAAATAGCTATATCGTCCACATGGCCTTGCACTATATGCCCATCAAAACGACCATGTGCAGGCATACAGCGTTCTATATTTACTTTTTCGCCTACTTTGAGGTGTTTTAAGTTGGTTTTCTTAAGTGTTTCATCTACCGCAGTTACCCTATATACGGAATGGTTTATTTCCACTACCGTAAGGCAAACACCATTGTGCGCCACACTTTGGTCTATTTTTAACTCCGCTGTAATGGGACTGTGAAAGTAAAACTCTATATTGGTACCTACACTTCGTTTTTCAACCAAAGTGGCGAGCGTTTCTATTATTCCAGTAAACATATTGCCTTATATATTGCGCAAACATAATTGCTTTTGTTTTATATTCTCTCTTACTGGTAGAAATTATTCCAATACTGCCTATTTATCATAAAACGTATACCTCCTAGCTAGCAAATACACTACCCAATACAAAAAGAGTATTTTCCCTAGGGAAAATACCCTTCAAAATAGGAAATTCTAATTTTTGTGGGGTTTTCCCTACATTCTTATAAATGCTTCCAATTATGAAGAAACTTACTTGTTCCTTTAATATATTATCAATATGTTTGATGGAACGTAAAAAGTAAAACTGCTCCAAGCCAACCAAATTGGGTATATAAGGATGATTTATCATCCTTATATACAAGTTATGCGTCATGTTAAAAAGACAATTCAATGAAAGAAAAAGACTTCATACAAGGGACATTATTTGAAGACGACTATTTAGTCAGAACCTTAGGTAATTTGGGGACACAACCTGAAATTGCGCTGACAGAATTAGTCGCAAATGCATGGGATGCAGGTGCAACTCAAGTCGACATTTTTATACCCGAAGAGAAAGGACAGAAACTTACTATACAAGACAATGGAACTGGCTTGACAAAAGATGAGTTCTATAGTCGTTGGATGAAGTTAAGTTATAACAGACTCAAGCACCAAGGGAAAATGGTGGAATTTCCCAAAGGGGTTGACTTAAAAAGATATGCTTATGGTCGAAATGGGGTTGGACGACACGGACTTTTATGTTTTAACAGCGAGTATCAAGTTATCACAAATAAAAACGGTACTGAATCCACATTTACATTAACAACAAAAAGTGAAACTTGCCA
>JANMIV010000539.1:0-5518 GCA_031375995.1 Bacteroidota bacterium | reverse complement strand
GCTTTTATATCAACACCAATAAGAGTTGGTACCTTTATTTGAGGTTCAAAATAAGTATAACTATTTTTCCCATCTGTACTTTTTTTATCGTAACTACCATTTATACTCGGATCAAAAGCACCTCTCGCTATCAATAATTCTGCTTTAGCAAAATCATTCAATAAATTAGCTTGCTTGGCAACGGGATGGTTATTTACAACTTGCTTATAAAATGTTTGAAATGTTAATTCCACTGTGTCCTGTGCATACGCACAAAAAAAACAGGCGAAGAAAACAGTAGCTATATAAAATTTGAAAAATAAGGACCTCATTTGATTACTCTTGGGATTCTTTGGCATCTTTATTTTTATCTTTTTTTGCACTATCCATAAAGTCAGGAGGAAAAGCGTTGAATTGCCTCCATAGTTCATACCATACAGAAACATTATTAAGCATAGCCCATCCATAAACCCCTCCACCTGCTCTAATTAACTCAGGCCAAGGAAAATCATTTGGATCAGGTATAACCAAAACCCTAAAGTTACCCTTTTCATCTGCATTTCTGTCAATGGCTTGTACCAATCCGCCAAAAGTACCTACACTAGCGCTTGGCCAGCCAGTAAACACCAAAGCAGGCCAGCCATCAAATTGTATCCTTACTTTACAGCCAACATATAATAATGGCATATCTAAAGCCCTTACCGTTATTTCTGCTGCAGTCTTAGAATTAGCTGGAACAATAGTGGCAATATTCTCATTCTCCTTAATGGTTTCCCCCAATCCTGCTTTTAACACCTGAACTAAATAGCCATCTTGCGGAGATTTTATAGCATAAAAACCGCTTCGAAGTTGTAAATTACTATATTCTATGCGCAGTTTTATTAAATCTGCTTGCGACTCAAATAGTTCTCCAGCTGTTTCTTCTAAAGTTGACTCTGCCTTTGAGATTTTATCCAAGTACTCTGCTTCTATAAAATTTAAATCTATTCTTGAATTAAGTAATTCATTTCCTGCCTTATTAAATTTATTCTCTGCCTCTATTAATTTGGCTTTTGCTTCTTGCATTTTATTAGCTCTGTTTTGCACTTCTGTAAGCGAAGCCAAACCTTTTTTATAAAGTTCGTTGATACGTTGATGTTGATTTTCAGCGATATTATCATTTATTTTGGCAGCATCATACCCCCCTTTTTCTGATTTAACCAAAAATTCCGCTTGTTTTACTTTGTTTTTAGCCATGTTAAGCTTCAACATAACACTATTTTTCAAAGCACCTATTTGAGATTCCAAAGCAATTATCTTTCTACGTTTTGCTTCGATACCACCCTCTTTAGCGGTAAGCTGGTTTTGAGTACGAACTAATAATTCTGGGTCAAAGTATTTGTCTTTTACCTCTGTTATAATAGCCAATGTGTCTCCCTTTTTCACAAATTGCCCCTCCACAACATTCCATTTAGCTACTTGCCCAGCAATAACAGAAGGTATGTTTTGAGGTCTGTCTTGCGGAGCAAAAGGAGCTACCTTACCTTTGCCTGAAATGTTTTGTTGCCAAGGCAAAAACAAGCATGCAAACATGAAAAGAAATATGCCAGTCAACCAGTTTCTGATGGTTCTGAACTTCTTTGGTGTATTAACGAGTCCTACTGTGTATAATCCAGAATGGCTTAACTCGTTGCCAACATTATTATAGGGATTTTGATCCATGTACTATTATTCCTTTATTCGCTTATAAAAGCACTTAAAATGTTTTGTTCCTTTAGTTCTTGATAAGTACCTGTGTTTACAATTTTCCCTTCGTTCATCACGCAAACTTTATCACAACGCATCATTATGCTAGGTTGAGAGGAAATAATAACCACTGCCCAATCTTTGTTTGCAAAAATATTGCTTAGTAAATCATTTTTATCCTTCTTTTGGGCATTGTAAAAGAAATCATCAATAATGATCAATTTAGGCTGTTGCACAAAACTGCGCGCCAATACAATTTTTTGAATAATGCTTTTGGGAAAGTTCAAGCCTCCAGGAGTAACTTCGCTTTGTAGTCCTTTCTCTAATTGTGAAACAAAATTATGTAACTCTGTTTTTTTGGTGGCATCTAAAATATGTTTAAATTCTACTCCCGCTCTTCCCATGCTTATATTTTCCTCAATAGTTCCTTCAAATACGTCTTCTTGTGAAAGATTATCGCCTATTATACTTCTGTAAGCATTAATATTTAACTCTTTTAGCGATACATCATTCAAAGTAATTACGCCATCATAATGCGTATATAAACCAGAAATAGTTTTAATGAAAGTAGTTTTACCGCTGTCATTATATCCCGTTATGCAAACACGTTCTCCCTTCTTAATTTGAAAATCAATTCCGTTTAAGGTTGCCTTTTTAGAAGAAGGGTAATGAAAACTAAGGTTTGATACTTTAAGGTCAAGCTCATTATCAATATTTAAGTCATGTAATTCTCTTCCCACATTGCTTTCAATAGGTAAATCTGTTACATGCCCAATTTTATCAAGTGCCGTTAATAAATCATAAGAAACTTCCAATGTTGAAATAAGCTTTTCTACAGAATTAATAATTAGTACAATAATTAATTCCGCTGCTACGAATTGTCCAAGATTAATTTGTCTGTTTACTACTAAAAAACTACCCAAAATAAGCAATGATGCTGTTATAAGTGTTTTAAAGGAAACGATTGCTGCATACTGTTTAACAAGCACTTTGAAATGTTTGTTTCTATACTTCAGATAGTTTGCCAATAGATAATCCGATTTTTGGATAGGCAGATTAGCGTTGCCCGCCAATTTAAAGGAATTGATGCTACGACCTATTTCCTGCAACCAATAAGCTACTTTGTATTTATATTTAGATTCATAAATACTCGTTTCTAAACCCTTTTTCCCCGTAAAATATAAAATAGAAATGATAGTAACTACAATTAAAAAACTAAAAACAATAAAAATAGGGTGGTATAAAGAAAGTAACAAAAGACCAAAAATAATCTGAATAACAGCAGCCGTTAAATCAATTAATATTTTGGGCAATGATTTTTGAACATTGAGCACATCAAAAAACCGATTGACCATTTCTGGTGTATAATGTTTCAACAAACTTTCTATTTGTATTCTTGGAAGTCGCCAAGCAAATTCAAAAGTTACATTGGTAAATACCCTTTGTTGCAATATTTCTACCAAATTTAATTGTAATATTTGCAAGTAACCCGATAAACCTGTACAAATAATAACCATTGCAATCAGTATTACCACGGATTCTATTAAAAGCCCTCCTGAAATTAATCCTACAACAGCTTGCACTCCCAAAGGCAATGCGAGATTTATGAGTGCTATTAAAACTGCAAAAAAGTAAATATATTTAATATCTCTTTTTTCCGCTTTTAGCAAACTAAAAAATCGTTGCAATGGGCTTAATGCCTTCTTGTCGCCCTTATCAATATTATTTAGTAAGTTGCTTATCTCAAATCCTGTAATATATACAATTAAATCACTCTCTTCATTGTCAATACCATCGGTTACAAAACCGTTTTCTGCCATCAATTGTTGAATGTTTTTAGCAGAAAGTATAATTTGACTGCAATTATCATAGTTAACGGCAGATTGTTTATACTCATCAATTTCTATTGTTTCATACTGCTTGGTTTGCTTGTGTTTAAGTATTACAGGAGTTAATTGAGTAGCCTCCTTCTTAAAATAAATAATCGGATACGTTAATTTGTGCGTAATTTTCTCAAAATCAGCTTTTGCTGCCACACGTACTTCAAAGGTAAATTTAGCAAAACTACCTACATCTATTAGCTGACTATAAAACGCACTAAAATTATCGGACATGGGAGCTTGAAAGCGAGCTTTCGCCTTATCTAACTCCATGTGATCTATTGGACTGGCAGAAGCTTTTGCAAACTCTTCTACGAGTTGTATAAGCTGGTGTTGATGTTTCATCGGAATATGCAACAAAAGTATTCAATTATTGTTTATTATGGCACTAGTAACAAATATTTAGCAATAAAAAGCACTATTCACATGTTTTACCCATTCTTCATTTTTTTAATAATTATACAACTGTTTTATTTTCAAGCAAAAACGCTCTAAAAAACATTCTTTTTACAACTAAAAAGAATGTTTTCTAAAAAAAATTGAATGTTTTATTCACAAAAACCTACATTTGTGGGCTTTATTAGAAAGAGTGAAAACTAAAATTTACACAGTTGAGTTCAATAAACTCCAAATCGGACGCAATGAATTTAGCTTTCCTATTAATGATAGTTTGCTAAATGAGTTTGAGTATTCGCCTATAAAAAGGGCCAATGCCATTTGCCATTTGGAACTACTTAAATCAGATAGTATGTACGATTTGGTTTTTAAAATTGAAGGATTAGCCTCAGCAAACTGCGATGTTTGCTTGGA
Source organism: Bacteroidota bacterium (assembly GCA_031375995.1). Lineage (GTDB taxonomy): Bacteria > Bacteroidota > Bacteroidia > UKL13-3 > UKL13-3 > JAAFJM01. Next base: position 1,124 of record JANMIV010000539.1, on the reverse strand, counting down.
TGAATTTGATTTGCCTTTGAATAATGAAAGCAGTTTATTGATTAAGCTCACTGATGGAATTACCAATATAGATGATGATGAAATTATCTTTTTGCCAAAAGCCCTTCATGAGTTTGATTTTAAGCAGTTTATATATGAGTATTTTTTATTAGCCATTCCTTCTAAAATAAGTTGTGAAGATGCTAATAAAGAACACAACCAGGCGTTTATTGATAAGTTAAGTGACACCGAAATAGAAGATGACACTGAAAATATTGATCCACGCTGGGCCGCATTAAAAAATTTGAACAACAAAAACTAGATAAATAGAGGAGAATAGTAAAATGCCAAATCCTAAACGAAAAATCTCAAAATCAAGACGCGATAAGCGCAGAACACATTACAAAGGAGCTACACCTACGCTTTCTACAGATTCAACTTCAGGTGAAGTGCATATGCGTCACCGTGTAACAGCCGATGGCTTTTACCGTGGTAAACATGTATTTCCAGATATGAAATCTGACGTATAAAAGTGTTTAATTAATAATGGAAACGAGAATACTTTATTTATGAAAGTGTTTTCGTTTTTCGTTTTAAAACGAATTCTAAATTACTAAGCAAATGAAAATTGGTTTTGATGTAATGGGTGGCGACTTTGCTCCCAAAGAAGCTATAGCAGGAGCTATTCAAGCATTAGAGGGTCTTACTGCTGACGATAAAATTGTTTTAATTGGGGACAAAGACCAAATAGAAAGTTTTTTGATTTCGGCTGGAGTAAATGACGGTCGTTTTGAAGTACACCATACCTCAGAAGTAATTGGTATGGGAGAGCACCCTACAAAAGCCATTTCACAGAAGAAAGATTCAAGTATTGCTGTAGGATTTAAACTTTTAGCTACCAAACAATTAGATGCCTTTGTGAGTGCTGGAAATACTGGTGCTATGCTGGTAGGCTCTATGTTTTCTGTTAAACCTATTGAAGGTGTTATTAGACCAACTATTACGGCAACAGTGCCCCGTTCAAACGGAAAATTTGGTTTAATTTTAGATGTGGGAGCTAATGCTGACTGCAAACCCGATGTATTGTACCAATTTGCTGTTTTAGGCAGCTTAATGATGAAACATGTGCACGGTATTGAAGATCC
>JANMIV010000491.1:0-1988 GCA_031375995.1 Bacteroidota bacterium | reverse complement strand
CTTTTACTTTTTGCATAGTTTAAAATTAATTATTTCCAGCCCAAGTTTCCCTATCTAAACTTCTATATTGAATGGCTTCTGCTAAGTGTTCTGTTTTTATTTCCTCGCTACCTGCTAAATCGCTTATGGTACGGGCTACTTTCAAAATTCTGTCGTAGGCTCTAGCAGATAATTGCAGTTTATTCATAGCCGTTTTTAAAAGCGTTTGCCCTATATTACTTATTTGGCAAAGCTCTCTTACTTGGGTGCTACTCATTTGTGCATTACTGTAAATACTGGGATTTCCCTCAAAGCGTGCGCTTTGAATGGCACGTGCTTTTATAACCCTTTCCCTTATTTTCTCGCTTCTTTCTGCCTTTCTGGTATCAGCTAATTGGTCAAAGTTTACAGGTGTAACTTCTATATGTATATCTATTCTATCTAAAAGCGGACCCGATACTTTGCTTAAATATTTCTGTACCACGGTAGTGCCACAAACGCATTCCTTTTCTGGATGGTTAAAATAACCACAAGGACATGGATTCATGCTGGCCACAAGCATAAAGCTAGTAGGGTATTCAATGCTAAACTTTGCCCTAGCAATAGTTACACGCCTTTCTTCTAATGGTTGCCGCATTACTTCTAAAACGGTGCGTTTAAACTCAGGCAATTCATCTAAAAACAAAACCCCATTGTGCGCTAAACTTATTTCGCCAGGTTGGGGCACATTGCCCCCTCCTACCAAGGCTATATCGCTTATGGTATGGTGTGGCGAACGAAAAGGGCGAGAATACAAAAGAGAAGAGCCTCCCTTTAGTCTGCCTGCTACTGAGTGTATTTTAGTCGTTTCAAGTGCTTCGTGCAAACTCAATGGTGGTAAAATACTAGGCAACCTCTTGGCAAGCATGGTTTTACCTGCACCTGGCGGGCCAATTAAAATTACGTTGTGTCCGCCTGCGGCTGCTATTTCAAGCGCTCTCTTTATGTTTTCCTGACCTCTTACATCTGAAAAATCCTCTTCATTTAAAGCTAAATTGGCTTCAAACTCCTTTCGTGTATCAATTTCATAACGAGCTAGGTGGGAGTCGTCTCCATTAAAAAACTCAATTATTTCGCGGATATGGGTAGCTCCATATACTTTCAGATTATTTACTATGGCTGCTTCTTTTGCATTTTCTTTGGGTAAAATAAACCCTTCAAAACCCTCTTCGCGGGCTTTAATGGCAATGGGCAATGCTCCTTTGATGGGTTTTAAATAACCATCTAAGCTAAGCTCTCCCAAAATAACATAATTTAATATAAGATATCTGTTCAAATGACCCGAAGCGGCTAAATAACCAATGGCAATGGTAGCATCGTAAGAGGAGCCTTCTTTACGGATGTCTGCTGGGGCCATGTTGATTACTATTTTTTGCCTTGGCATTTTATAGTGGTTATTCTTAAGGGCTGTTTCTATTCTATGTTGGCTTTCTTTTACGGCATTGTCTGGCAAGCCTACCAAAAAGTAGCCCACCCCATTGCCTTCGCCTACATTTACTTCTACCGTTATGGTAACAGCATCTACTCCATATACTGCACTACCAAATGTTCTAACAAGCATATTTTTATTTTACTATTAAGTATTTAACTCCCAAAGCCAGAGATAAAGCATATAATTTTCTTGAATTATCATTGTAAAAAGAATCACTAAATCCCAATACAACTATACTTCTTTGATAAGCAAAGGAACTGAAAATATTTATTTTACGTCCTACAAGAAATCCACCCCCAATTTCAGCAATTCCAAATACATTTAGTTCGGGGGTAGCTACTCTTAGGCGATAATCTGAATTATTCGTTTGGCCTAAGTAAGTAGTAACAACTTGTTCGCCTGTAAAAAGGCTAGGAATTAAGCCGAATTTTGCAAACCCAAATATCTTTTTGCCATATGCAAAACCTCCTTTTAACGGAATACTTATATAGTCTTGGTAATATTTGTAGGTTGACTCCTGTAGGTTTCCCCAGAAATT
>JANMIV010000412.1:0-5449 GCA_031375995.1 Bacteroidota bacterium | reverse complement strand
TTGGGTTGGGCGGAAAAGAAACATTTAGCACGGTATAAAGAGAATTTCCCTCGGCATCACCATTAAAGGCAACACCTGGTATGGATGCTTTGATTTTTTCAATCATGTATGTTTTTAATGATTGTATATGTGCATGTTTTTCTTCCATGTGCTTATGCGCTATTTCTAAAGCACTAGCCAAGCCTACTATGCCATACAAATTCTCGGTTCCACCTCTCATATTTCTTTCCTGAGAGCCGCCTGTTATAAAAGGATGTAGCTTTGATTTTGAATTGATATAAATAAATCCAACACCTTTAGGACCATTGAATTTATGCGCGGCACAAGCCAAAAAGTGTAATTTAAATTTTTGTACATCTATAGGGTAGTGGCCTACAGTTTGCACTGTATCACAGTGAAACAAAGCTTGGTATTTTTCGCATAATTCGCCTACTTTTTCAATGGATAACAAGTTACCTATTTCATTATTGGCATGCATTAAACTTACCAATGCATTTGCGTTGTTTTGTAGTAATTCTTCTAAGTGGGTATAGTCTATATGTCCGTTTTCCGTTAGCTGTACCAAATGCATTTGAATAAGTCCTGCTTTATCTAGTTCCTCTATGGTATGCAAAACGGCATGGTGCTCAATAGGAGAAGTAATAATGTGTTTTAGGTTATAATCTTTTACCGCATTCCTAATAGCCATATTATCAGCTTCGGTACCGCCAGATGTAAAAAATATTTCGCCAGGCGAGCAATTAATCATTTGAGCCACTTTTCTCCTGCAATCTTCAATAAGGGTGCGGGTTACTCTTCCATGTGCATGGGTGCTACTAGGGTTTCCGTATTCATTAACCATTACTTGGTACATGGCTTCCGCCACTGATTTATCAAGAGGGGTAGTAGAGGCATTATCAAAATAAATTCTTTCCATAGCAGTTAAAAATAAGCGTCAAAAATAAATGAATATTTTTACTATTCACTAATAAAATTTCATGTGTGCGTCTTTGCCATTTTGGTTCTTATTTTACTCAAAAACTCGGCACTAATGCCCAAATACGAAGCTATATGGTGTTGAGCTACTCTTTTTGGTATGTCTGGATAATTTGCTAGGAAACTCTTATACCTAGTTTCTGCATCTTTCGACAAAATATTGAGAAATCGGTGCTGCAAGGAGGCGTGCGTGTTTTGCACCATCAACCTAAACATTCTTTCAAATTGGGGTACTGTTTTAAAAAGTAATTCTTTGTCTGTTTTATCAATTATAAATATTTCGCAGTCTTCTAAGGTTTGTATATTAAGCTCCGAAGGTTTATTTTGAGTATAACTAGCCAAATCACTTATCCACCAGTTTTCTGTTCCAAAATGGAGCACTACTTCTTGCTCATTTTCGTCAATATGATATATGCGCATGCACCCTTTTATTATAAAGGCTTCAAATGTGCAAATGTCTCCGGCATTTAATAGATGGGTTTTACGTTTTACTTTTTTATGTTGTAAAATAGCATGAAAAAAGTCTAATTCGTCCTGTTTAAGTTGAATACAGTTAAAAATATACTCATCAATCTGCTGATACATTTTGTTAGTTATGCGCTAGATTTTGGTAAAGTAATGACAATTTTTGAGCTTCCTGCTGCCAGTTGTATTCTAAGGTAGAAGCTTTTTTACAAGCATCAACACAGGTATTATAGAATTCGGTATTGGTAAATAATTGGGTAATAGCCTCGCTAATGTCGTTGGCATTGTTTAAATCAACGGCTATGCCAACGGGGTATTTTTCAAGTACATCAGTATATATTTTGCTATTGCAGAATATAGCAGGTAAACCAATAGACATGTATTCAAAAAACTTTCTTTCATGGCTTACAATCATTTCTTCTGGCTGGTTTTTTAAGCAAATACCAATTTTGCACTGCATACTTATTTTGTAGGCAGTATCCATATCCAAATAACCATAAAAGTGTATTTGGTTTTTTACTTCTTGGTAATTTACATTGCTTTCAAAGGTTTCATCAGTCCTAGAGCCAAAGTAGCCCACGCAATGCAAATAATAGGTTTTTCCTTGCTGTTTGAGTATATAAAGTGCGTCAATTAACTTGTTAATATCGTAATACATATCCTTTATCATGCCCACATAAAAGATATGATTTCCATTCAGCATTTGCCTGTATTCTATTCTGTATTGTTGCATTAAATCAGTATCGGCAAAATTTTGAATAACGGTATATTGCTTAGGTTTAACATGAAATAGAGGAAGGAAAGTGTTATTAGCAATTACTGGTATATAATGCATGTGATTACTAGAAAATTGCAATAATTTATCATACAACGATGCAATTACATGTTTTCTCTTTGAAGGAATCCAAGGCTTTAGTAAAATGTCTTGCTTGGTATTTTCGTGTATATCGTAAATTACATTTTTACCTAATAGCGAAAGTATTAAACCGAATGGAAGCATTTCAGCATCATGAATTTGATACACATGGGCATTTTCCTTTATTGCCATGGTAAAAACATTGAAAATGGTGCTAAAAATACGCTGCCAGCGGTTTTTGGGCTTGTTTATACCACAAATTTTTACCCCATTTCTATACCCACTAAAATTTCCAATGGCTATTAATGTAATATCAAAATCAGTAGCCAAACTTTTACACTCTCTGTAAAATATACGTGTATCAATAATACTATGAACGGAAGAAAAATGGCAGATTTTAATTTTCAAGTGGTAATTCAAAAAGTGGGAGCAAGTTAAAAAAAAATATAGTATATGAAATAGTTACTCAAAAAAAGGAAATTTTTCATATTGGTTTTGGTCGTTCATTATCCAAGCGAAATGCTGTAATCCATTGCTAATAATGATTATTTTGCTTTTAAACTGCTGGTTATATAAGGAAAGTTGCATAATTGTTTCATTACTTAGTGCAATAGAGGGTGCTTTGCATTCAACCAGAATTTCTGTTTCGGCATTTTTACCAAAAACTAAAATATCAAAACGTTTGGTGCTGTTTAAGTAATTTATTTGTCGTTCCACCGCAATAAGCGATTTACTAATGTTTTTATGGTTGATAAAATAGTTAATAAGATGCTGCCTTACCCATTCTTCAGGGCTTAAGCTTACAAACTTTCTTCTTATAGGGTCATAAATATAAGGCTTATTTTGGGCTTTTTTTAGTTTAAATTGGTATGATGGTAGGTTGAGGTGCAAAGTTTTTTATACAAATGTTCACAAATCAACGAAAAAGGCTCGAAAACTTTTAATTATTTGCAAACATAAAATAAACCAAAAAGTGGCTACAGAAATATCTCTACAATTCAATAAAATAATGCAGGATTTAAAGGCAAAGAAATTCTCGCCAGTTTATGTTTTGCATGGAGAGGAAACTTATTTTGTGGATGTAATTACCAGTTACATAGAGCACAATGCGTTGGCTGAGCATGAAAGAGGATTTAATCAAACTGTATTTTACGCAAAAGATATAGAGCCCAATCAAGTAATAGAAAGTGCTAGACGGTTTCCAATGATGGCTGATAAACAATTGATTGTAGTAAAAGAAGCACAAGGTTTTAAATCGTTGGATGCATTTGAGAATTACCTATTGAAACCGGTTCCTACTACTATTTTGGTAATAAGCGTAAAAGGTAAAAAACTAGATAAGCGTACTAAATTTTACAAATTAGCTGATAAACATATAGCTTTTGAAAGTGCTAGACTGTACGAAAAGGATTTGCTACCTTGGATAAAAAGCTACGTGCAAACACATGGATATACCATTAATGATAAGTCAATAGCTTTAATTGCAGATTCTTTAGGCAGTGATTTGTCGAAGATTGCCAATGAGTTAGACAAACTCTTTATTAATAAAACTGGTGCAGACAAGGATATCAATGACAATGATATAGAAAAATATATTGGCATTAGTAAAGAGTTTAACTCATACGAGTTACTTGCTGCCATAGCTGCAAAAAACTCGCATAGGGCTTTTAAAATAGCGCATCACTTATCAAAGAATAAAGATTTTTCAATTATTCCATTTATTGCTATTGCCAACGGTATGTTTGCAAAGGCATACATTATTGCCAAAACAAATACCCGTGATAAGAAAACAATTCAAACGGCTTTTGGTTTAGGATATTATCAGGCAGACGATTATGTGAATTTGGTAAAAAATTACCCGATGGTTGAATTAGAACGTATCATTGCTTTATGTGCCCAATTTGACTTGAAGAGTAAGGGAATCAATAGTATAGCACTAGGAAATGAGGAGATTTTGAAGGATTTTCTAGTGAGGCTGTTCAGATAGTATTGGTTTAGTGCTTGATTATTTATTAATTAATTGTTATTTCTGCATTTTAAAAACAAAACAAATAAAAAATAGTATGAAGAGAATTTTCCTAATTGGTATGGCTGCGGCAAGCACTTTTGCTTACGCCCAGATACCGCAAAAAACAAAACGCGACAAAGTTTCAACCAATGTTGAAGCCTTTCAAGCCAACAAGCCAACAAGTGATGTTGAAAAACCTTCCATAGTAAGAGTTGGCAATGGCACTAGTTCTAATTCTAGCTTTGGTAAAGGACCGCAATTTCAAAGAACGGCAAAAGTAGGAACTACGTTAAACAATCAACAAACGAACGGTTCCGTATCTAACCATGTTTATTTACACGCTGGAGGTAAAGTTTCTGTAACTTGGACTACCGCGCAAGACAATCCAACAACAAGCTCTAATTCAAGAGGTTCTGGTTACAACCATTTTAATGGTACTTCGTGGTTAAATGCAACTCAAGCATCACTAAGAATTGACCCAGAACGTACTGGTTTTCCTTGCTATACCTTTAATGCTGCTAATAATGAAGAAATGATTGTTTCTCATATTGTAAAAGCTACTGGAACTCCCAATGCTGGAGCTTCTGCAGGCTTAATGCTCAATAGAAAAGTAGGTTTAGGAGCTGGAACATGGACAGGTACTGCTGTTTTAGATTCATCTGACATAAAAGTGCCAGGTATTTTATGGAATAGAAGTGTAGTTTCTGGTAATTATTTACATGTGTTTGCTTCATATACGGATTCTAGCTCTTCACAACCAAATAGGGTTGCTGTTAATGGTATTAGAACTCCACAAGTATATTCACGTTTAAACCTAACAAATAATACTTGGGAGGCTAAAAAAATGCTTCTTCCTGGTTACACTTCTGCTAGAGTTTATAGTGGTGGTGGCGATAATTATGCATTGGACGCTAAAGGATCTAATGTAGCCGTTTTAATGGGTGGTTTAACTGACGATTTAACATTGTATAAATCATCGGACAATGGAAATACATGGACTACAACAATTATTGATTCATTTCCAGTTCCTGCTTATGATTACAAAATGCTAGTTGATACTGCTTTATCTAATGATGGAACAGTAAGTGTGGCAATTGACGGTGACGGTAAAGCTCATTGCTTTTGGGCAATAACACAAGTACTTG
>JANMIV010000388.1:0-1883 GCA_031375995.1 Bacteroidota bacterium | reverse complement strand
TTTTAAAAACCTCGGTAAATGTGCTTTTATACCCTATAAAACTTGCTTTCAATCTGTAGGAACCAAAAGGAATATTTTCTATTCTTATTTCTCCTCTTTTACTAGTGGTTGCGCCATTTATAGTAACAGAATCGGGCATTCGCTGCAAGGAAACGGTAACATATTCTATGCCTTTATTGGTTTTAAAATCGGTGAAGGTGCTTAAAACTACTCCTATACCTGTGGGCATTCCATTGCCTTTAAATACTCCGGCAGGTTGTGCAATGGCAAACGTAATAATGCCAATACTTAATGCGATACTTAATAAAAAATGCTTCAAAATGATATATTACTTCCTAGTTTAAAGCTGAATTATTAAAAAAAGTTTCATTGCGCAAATATTTGGTTTTTAATAGCGGACATATTTTATAGCGCTCATCATTGGTATCTGTGTACATGGCTAAAAGTATTTCATATACATGCTGAATACCTATTTTATCGCCCCATTCAAAGGGACCAAATGGGTAATTGGTACCTAATTTCATACTAATATCAATATCCTGCATGTTGGCTGTACCTTCTTGCAAAGTATAGCAAGCCTCATTTATTATCATGCAAACTACACGGGGAGTTACCATTCCAACCCTATCGTTTACTACTTTAAAATCCCAGTTCAATTGGGCCATTACTTCCTGTAAAACAGACAAATGCCCATTGTTAAAAACACTTACTTCCAATAAGCTTCTATGCAGAAAAGTCTCCATGCTATTGACACCAAATAATGGAAAAGTAATAGTGTGTGCGGCCTTATGCACCATGGCAGCTAAGCTATTTTTAACTGCTCCCACAAAAAGTGGCGTTAGCACCAAATCTTTGTAATTAAAAAAAGAAGATTGTCCTTCGTCATCAAAATTCAGATCGAAAATAGCATCATACATGCCGTCTTTTAAAATAAAGTGTGTATTTTCGTCAACACAATCTATCTCATAATCAGGCAATGAAAGTTTTTGTTTCAATTCTTCTAATCTTTTGCTGTTTCCTTTTGCCAAAATTTTCATATTCGCAGCAAATTAAATCTAACAAAGGTAAAAACCACAAAAAAATGGAAAAGAAAATTATAACCAGTCCCAATGCACCAGCACCCATAGGGCCATACAGCCACTCTGTGCTTATAGGTAACACCCTTTACACTAGCGGACAAGTAGCTAAAGATGCGGCAACGGGCAATATGATTCAAACAGATATTAAAGCAGAAACCGCCAAAGTAATGGAAAACCTAAAAGCTATACTCATTGCAGCAGGTATAGATTTTAGCCATGTGGTTAAAACCACCATTTATTGTACTGATTTAGGCAATTTTGCGGCTATTAACGAAGTTTATGGCAGCTATTTTACTGGTGATTTTCCTGCACGTGAAACGATACAAGTAGTAAAATTACCGCTTAATGCCAACGTGGAAATAAGTGTTGTAGCTGTTCATTAATGAGAGCATATACCCAAAATTTAGTATCCATTACGTTTCACCCCATATTTGTAAATACGGTAGGTTTATTGTTGCTTTTTATGTTGTTTCCTTCATTAACAGCACTCAGTACCAATGCCAAAAATACCGTTATTCTGCTTATTACTTTTAGTACCGTAATTGTACCCATACTATCGGTATTTATTTTAAAAATTACCAACCAAATAAAAAGTTACGAATTAAGAGAAAAACAAGAAAGAAAATGGCCATTTGCGTTTACTGGTATGGGCTATTTATTCAGTTTCTATGTTTTACAAAAGGCAGGTATTTCTGCTATTGTTCTCAAGTATTTATTGGCTTGTAGCGGCACTATTGTAAGTATTATTATCATTAATAATTTTTGGAAAATAAGTGTACACATGGCCAGCATGGGATCAGTATT
>JANMIV010000331.1:0-3243 GCA_031375995.1 Bacteroidota bacterium | reverse complement strand
CCTTGCACGTTTTTTGGCAGGTATAGGTTTAGCTGGTGAATTAGGAGCTGGAATTACGCTAGTAAGCGAAAACATGGAAAAGTCAAAGCGAGGCATTGGCACTATGATTATAGTAACTGTGGGTGCTTTAGGTGCTATTGCTGCGGCTGTTATTGGAAAAAATGGACATTATTTGGTTGATTTCATTTATCAATTTACCAATATTTCCCTTAAAAATTGGCAAATTACTTATTTAGTGGGAGGTGTTTTGGGTTTAATGCTACTTATGCTAAGGGCTGGAACTTATGAGAGTGGTATGTATAAGCAGTTGGAAGTAAATAAAAATATAAAAAAGGGAAATCTATTGAGTTTATTGTCTAATAAAAAGAACCTAGCCAAATACCTAGCATGTATAGCCATTGGCTTGCCAATATGGTTTAGCATAGGTGTATTGGTTAACAAATCGCATTTGTTTGGAAAAAGTGTGGGTGTAGATATTAAGGTGGCTGATAGCGTTATGTTTGCCTATATTGGCTTGTCAGTAGGCGATTTGTTTAGTGGCTTATTTAGCCAATGGTTAAAGAGCAGAAAGAAAGTTATTTTAGCATATTTGGCATTTAGTGCGGTGTTGTATTGTATTTACTTATTCAATCATCAAGTTTCCGTTACCTACTTTAAAACCATGTGTTTTTTGTTGGGAGCAGCTACTGGTTATTGGGCACTCTTTGTTACGGTAGCTTGCGAGCAATTTGGCACTAATATTCGTTCCACGGTTACCAATACGGTTCCTAATTTTGTGCGTGGTGCGGTAGTGCCTATTACGCTAGGTTTTGCTGCACTCCAAGGTAGTTTTGACTTTAGCATTACGTATGCTGCTTTATTGGTAGGCTTTATTTGTTTGGCTTTGGCGCTTATTTCCACTTTGTATGTGGAGGAAAGTTTTCATAAAGATTTAGATTATATAGAAGAATAGGATTGGAAATTATATTTTCCAAAAAACCATGCTTATAATACCCATTACCATTACTATTTTAGTAATAAAACTAAGTGTAGTAAAGTCCTTTTTTACATCGGCTTTCCATATTAAGAATAGCGTGTAAGCAGCGGGCAATTCGATTAAAAAAACAAAGTAAAAGAAGAATAGTATAAAATGTATTTTATTGGTGTGGCTAAAACTTGGAAAAAAGAATATAAAACCAAAGCACCCCAACATAAAAGCAACTTGTAATGCAAGTAATATACTTTTTGTCTTGCGCACGCCCAATTGAATGGGCAGGGTTTTTGCATCAAATTTTGAATCGCCCCTTACATCCTCGGTATCTTTTATTATTTCTCGTATTAAATTACTAAAAAAGGCAAATATACTGTAGGCTATGCAGGCTAAAGCATTTGTATTTTCATCAAAAGGAATAAGAATAAAAATGGTTGAAGCGGTCATGGTAGCCACCAATAAATTGCCCAATAAATAACTCTTTTTAAAGTACTGGGAATACATCCAAAGTAAAAGGGAGCAAGTAAATACTAAACCAGCAACCCTGTAGGAAATTAACCAGGCTAAACCAATAGCTACTGCATTGAATACGGAGTGCAATAAAATAGCCCAGCGTCTGCTTATTATTTTACCAATTATTACATCTTTGGGTTTATTAATCATATCGAGTTTTACATCCATATAATCATTGATAATATAACCTGCTGCTGCTGATAAAAAGGTAGCACTTACCAAAAAAAGAAACCGATAGGAAAAAATATCGTCAAAGCCGATGTTGGGAGAAAGAAAATAATAAGCAAATACCTGTGTTACCGCAATAATTAGAATGTTTTTGTAGCGAATTAGTCTAAAAAAAGCAAACAATCTTTGTGCCATGCTAGTATTGTTCTATTTCAGTAACGCCACCACTCACTATAAATTTCATAAAGTCAGTTGGGTTGCCTTCGTATAGTTTTATTTTGTTTTTGTCTATAAAAAATAAATTTCCGCTAAAAGCATACGAATGGGGAAAATACACCCCTACTAATCCAGGTTCATTTATTTCACTTAAATCTTCTTGGGTAATAAAACCTGGTTTGTAAATACCAGCGGTAAACTCAACAATAACAGGCTTTGAGAATTTTTTCTTTTCGCCCACAAAAGCTTCCATTAAGTCTTTTACCGAAGTATAAATTACCTTTATAAATGGAAGACTTGATAAAAATTCGTCAAGTAAATTGAAAAGTGGCTTGGAAATAATACTAGAACCAAACCAGCCAATAAAAGTAACACTGGCTATTACAATTACAAAGCCCAGCCCAGGTATGTCAATGGTTATTATTTTATCAACTGAAGTTACAATTTGTGAAACTACATAATAAGTGAGTGCCAAGGGTAAACAAACCAATAAGCCTTTTAAAAAGAAATTGATAAGCTTTTTTACCCTATAACTGATACCACGTTTTATATTTGCTTTTGTCATAAATGAAATGTTTTGCAAGATTAGAGCTTTGTAGGGAAGAAATAAATTTTATTTTATAGAAATAATCAATTTTAAATACCCTTGAACAGAAATGAAGAAAGCTGCCTTTTTTGTGGTCAGCTTTCTTTACCTAGTAAATAAAAATACCTAAGAAAGTATTTCAAATAATTGTTTTAGTTCGGCCTCCGACTTAAAAGGAATAGTAATGTTTCCTTTGCCTTTTTCATCGTTGACTATTCTTATTTTGTGGCCTAATTTGGCACTTAATTGTTTTTGATAATTAGCAATTACCGCAGAGGTAACTTGGTTTTTCTTAGGTTTGCTATTGGGCTTATCTTCTGGTTCTTTACCATCTTGTCTCAATCTTTCTGCTGCCTCTCTTACCAAAGCTTCTACTTGGCGCACAGAAAGGTCTTTTAGCATCATTTCATTGAACAAATATTGTTGTTCGTCTGCATTGTCAATATTGATAATAGCGCGGGCATGACCCATAGAGATTTTTTCATCGCGCAAAGCCGCTTGTATATTATCTGGCAATTTTAGCAAACGCATGTAATTATTAACAGTACTGCGGTTTTTTCCTACCCTATCTCCAAGCTCTTCCTGATTTAATTTGCACTCATCCATGAGGCGCTTGTAACTAAGTGCTACTTCCATGGCATTTAAGTTTTCACGCTGAATATTCTCAATCAATGCCATTTCTAGCATTCCTTGGTCATCAGCCAATCTAATATAAGCAGGTATTTTTTCTAATCCGGCAATTCTGGAAGCACGTGTTCTGCGCTCACCACTTATTAATTGGTATCTGTCG
>JANMIV010000525.1:0-3579 GCA_031375995.1 Bacteroidota bacterium | reverse complement strand
GGTTTTTAAATCATTACAAATGGTTCCAGTTCCGTAGTCTATGGTCATTACTTTTGGCGAAGAAAGGGTGTCAACTATTACTGTAGGGCCACCTTTTCCTAAAGATTTAGTGGTAGCTGCTTCATCTGCTTGTTTAAATACCTGATCAAAGCTGCTTTCCGAATTGCTATTGTCAACGGTGCTTTCGGTTTCAAATTCACTTTCTTTATCTTTTCTGCATGAAGAAAGCATTAAACTTGCGGTGCTTAGTGCCATTATGGCGATTAACAATTTACGTTTCATGGTGTTTTTTGTTTTTGTGGTATTCAGATATGCAATAGGAGGAAAGGTTTAACGGAACAATAAATTTTTTTTAAGTAAATATTTTGTGGTTGATTAAGTGCGAATAAAATATATTTTCGCGATAAATTTAATAACCTATAATAATATGTATTGGACACTAGAACTTGCTTCGTATTTAGATGATGCACCATGGCCTGCAACAAAAGATGAATTAATTGATTATGGAATTAGAAGTGGTGCACCACTTGAAGTAATTGAGAATTTACAAGAAATAGAAGACGATGGCGAACCGTTTGAAGGTATTGAGGAAATTTGGCCTGATTACCCAACAAATGATGATTATTTTTACAATGAAGATGAATTGTAAAAAAAAGGGGAAGTTATTATTAAATAATTTCCCCTTTCTTTTTAGGCTTCTCCTAAAATAACCTGTTCATCGCTATCTTTTAAGTAAATAGCCTGGTATTGATTAATAGGTTCGTGTTTATGCTCATCTAAATTGAGTGAATACTTAAGTGCACTGCCTTGTCCAATTACTTTTACTAAATTCAAATCAAGTAAATGCACAAAATCACGTTGAATGGTTTTTCTATTGCATTCAAACTCTGTAACCAGTTCTTTGGTACTTACAAACCCCCTATGTTGTATAATGTACATAATTAGTTTTTGACGTTTGTTAATGATGGTATCGTCAATTTCCTTTAGTTTATAACCTTTTTGAAAAACATAGTTCATTATGTTTTTTTGTCTTGGTGTTAACTTATCGTAATCTATTTGCTTGCGGAAATAGGATTGCAGAAGTTGATACAAACGTGTTAATTGGTTTGCATGTAATTCAAGTCCAAAAGTTATTTGATCATTTAAGTGTTGGTCGTTTGCAGTAGATGCTTCTGGTTTTCTATTTTCGAAAAAATACGATAAGTACTCATTTTTTTGAATATAGAGCTCATGTTCTAAACTTAGTAAACCATTTAAGTCCATACCATGCTTTTTTAACCAGAAATTTTGCAAAAGAGATGCAAATTTGTTTTTCGCTTCGCTAAATAAGGGTAATGCCAATATTTTAAAATGAAGAATCCAACTTTGAATAATTGGATGAAATTCAGTATCAGTATTTAGAAACTCGAAAAGTCCATCTAGTTCCATTTCTGTTTCCGCTTGCAGTTTTTCTGGTTGCTTAAATGAAGTGCTGTCAAAAAGATTTATTTCGGGTGCTTGGTTGTACAACTCATTCACAAGTACTTTGTGAAGCTGATATACCATACTTACCGATAAAGGTTCATTTATATGATTGATTAAGAACTGTTCTGCTTTAAAATATTGGTAAACGCCACCTTCTGCGGCACCACTTGGGCGTACGTTTTTATTTACTATATATTTAACCGTTTTTACTTCTAATAGATTATGGTCAATGGCATTGGCATAGTAGTTACGCAAAATAGAACTATTGGTTTGTTCTGTTTCTATAATACTTTCAGGTAAATCAATAAAGTTGAAGATTTTTTTCAATTCTTCATATTGATGCAAGCATTGGATAAATGCATCATCAATGCTTATTGCTGGTTCATATTTATTAATTAGTATCATCCTTACGAATATACTGCGACATTTTAGCTCTGAAATGGGGTGTTTTTTGTGCCAAAGTGGATAAGCACGTTATAGACTGCTATTTTGAACCTAAAGAAATGGAATGTGCAATATATACAAGGGTTTACGACTATTTTATAAAATAGACATATTGCTTTTTTGATGTTAATAATTGCGTAACATGGTTTTTACTATCTAACTAATTGATAAATTGAAATGAAATTGCAATATACTTGCATCATAGTAGAGGGTACTTATGATGGTAAATGAAATAGAATTGATTTTTTCGCAACTAGGTGGTGTGTTTTGCACTCCTGCCGACCAAATGAGTCAAAAACTAAAGCATATAAAAGCTTTTGTATTTGATTGGGATGGGGTATTTAATAATGCAGTGAAAAATGAGAACAAAAGTTCTAATTTTAACGAAGCAGATAGTATGGGTACTAATTTGATTCGGTTCAACCATTACCTATTGAACGGTCAATTGCCAAATACAGCAATCATTTCTGGCGAAAAAAACGAAATGGCTTTTTACTTTTGCAATAGAGAACATTTTAGTGCTTCCTATTATAAGATTCCCAATAAAACAGTTGCCTTAACGCATTTTTGTCTAACACATCAAATAAAAGAGCATGAAGTATGTTATATGTTTGATGATGTACTCGATTTGAGTATTGCCGCAATTTGTGGTTTACGCATTCTTATAAATAGAAAAGCCAATCCTCTTTTTACTAATTATGTTATTAAAAATAACTTGGCAGACTACGTTACTGCTCACGAAAGTGGCAATTTTGCGGTGCGCGAAGCTTGTGAATTAATAATGGGTTTAAGTGGCACTTACGATAGTATTATGGAGCATAGAACAGCTTATACTCCTATCTATGCAAGATACATCAATGAACGACAATTGGTCGATACTGTATTTTTTACCAATAAAGATGGAATTATAGCAAGTGATATAACTCTATGATTTTTTTAGTTTCAATTGCTTGCTTAATTTTTAGAATTTAAATACATTGGGCTAATTTTAAAATGATTTCGGTACTATTTGTTTGCTTGGGAAATATATGCCGCTCTCCATTGGCTGAAAGTTTATTCAGTATGCATGTAAATGAAACGGGTCTTTGCGATTCTTTTTATATTGATTCCACAAACACCACTGCCTATCATTTGGGCGAATTGGCTGATAAACGTACCCGAGAAATGGCAATTCGGAAGGATAATCTATCGCTTATACACAAAGCAAGGCAGTTTAGTGCCAAGGATTTTGCCACCTTTAATTACATTGTAGCAATGGATAAGGTAAACTATCAAAACATACTTAAACTAAAGCCTTTGAATGGACAAGCTAAGGTAGTGCTGATGCGTAGTTTTGATACCGATAAGGTAATTGAAGAAATAATTCCCGATCCTTATTACGGAACTGAAAAAGATTTTGAAGAAGTACATACAATGTTGAAACGATGCACGGAAAACTTTCTTAAATTTGTTATTAGCGAAACTACCCAACAAAAATGGTAGCTTTTATTTATTATTAATTACTTCAAAGGCAAGGGCTAAACTATTGCCTTTATTATCAGTAACCGTCAATTCGTGTTTACCAGCTTTTGGATTGATAGCTAACTCATGAAAATGCTCTGTTGTTCCAATAAAGTCTGCATCCAAGTACCAATATACTTTGGCATCAGCATATTTATGGGCAAGTTCAAA
>JANMIV010000299.1:0-2399 GCA_031375995.1 Bacteroidota bacterium | reverse complement strand
TGACAAAAACCTTAAAATGTCAGCACTTTTTTCTCAGGAAGAATAGCCTGTCGCAATTTTACAATTTTTTAGCTATTCCTATTCCAACATTTGCAAAGCAATATTGCAATAGACTAAACATACAATTAGCATGGAAAATGTAATCAACTGGTTTGAAATACCAGCCAACAATTTCAAAAGAGCGGTAGCTTTTTACAAAAGCATTTTAGATATAGAAATACACGAAACAGAAATGTTTGGAACAAACATGGGTTTTATGCCTTCTGATGGTAAAAATGTTTCGGGCGCTATAGTGCAAGGTGACGGGTATGTTCCCTCTGCCGAAGGCGCTACCTTATACTTAAATGCTGGGGAAGACTTACAAGTTATTTTGGACAAAATACCTGCAAATAATGGTACAATTGTGGTTCCCAAAACACAGATAAGTCCAGAAATGGGTTACTTTGCTATGTTTATTGATACTGAAGGAAACAAATTGGCATTACACTCTAGCAAATAAAGCGATGAAAAATATAAAAAACCATATAGCAATACTAGGCATACTATTAGCAGGTGCTTGCAGTAACTCCAATCAAGTAAGCAAGGAACCCAAACAAACGTATGAATTACTTGCAAAAACCAACTGGTTGCTAGGAAACTGGGAAAACAACTCAAGCGAAGGGCAAGCCATAGAAAGCTGGGTTAAAGAAAATGATTCAACACTGAGTGGGGTTAGTTATTTTATCATTGGAAAAGACACGGTTTCATCAGAAAAACTAGCATTGCGTCAAACGGGAAACCAATTGCTTTATATTCCTACTGTAAAAGAACAGAACAACGGAGAAGCAGTCCTATTTACAATGACATCCGCTTCTAGTAAAGAACTGGTGTTCGAAAATCCACAACACGATTACCCAACCAAAATAAAATACACCCAAATAAATTCAGATTCTATGGTGGCAGAAATTTCAGGCTCGTTAAAAGGAAAAGAAAACTTACAACAGTTTCCTATGAAAAGAAAAAGTTAATAAAGCCAACTAAACATATATAATAGCCTTTCGTGTTTTAATATAAAACATAGTAAATTTTATAAGAGGTATTTAAAATCAAGGCGCTTATTATTTAAAATGCTAAAAAAATCTATTTTTGGCGTTTAGATTATAATAAACAATATATGAAATTGGCTGTAGTGGGTGCTACTGGATTGGTTGGCACGGTTATGTTAAAAGTTTTAGAGGAAAGACAAATTCCTATTACATCATTTATTCCAGTTGCGTCTGATAAATCTGCGGGTAAAAAAATTGTATTTAACAATACAGAATACACGCTACAAACCATGCAACAAGCAGTTGATGCCAAACCTAATATTGCTTTATTTTCTGCTGGTGGTAGTGTTTCATTAGAGTGGGCTCCAAAGTTTGCGGAAGTAGGCTGTTATGTGATTGATAACTCTTCTGCTTGGCGCATGGATGCGAGCAAAAAGTTGATTGTGCCAGAGGTAAATGCACATATACTTACAGTAAATGATAGAATTATAGCCAATCCAAACTGTTCTACTATTCAAATGGTATTGGTATTGCAGCCACTGCATAAAAAATACCAAATAAAACGTGTAGTAGTTTCTACCTATCAATCAGTAACAGGCACCGGTGTAAAAGCAGTGCAACAGATGGAGAATGAAAGAAAAGGAATACAAGGGGAAATGGCTTATAAATATCCAATAGATAAAAATGCTTTACCGCATATTGATGTGTTTTTAGACAATGGCTATACCAAAGAAGAAATGAAGATGGTACAAGAAACAAAAAAGATAATGGGTGATGAAAACGTAAAGGTAACTGCTACCTGCGTGCGAATACCCACTACTGGTGGCCATAGTGAAAGTGTAAACATTGAATTTGAAAACGATTTTGATTTAGCTGAAATACGTAATATACTAAGTGATACGGACGGTGTTACATTAAAAGATGACGTAGCCAATTTTATATATCCAATGCCCTTGTTTGCTGATGGTAAAGACGATGTATTTGTTGGCAGAATAAGAAGGGATGAAAGCCAAGCCAATACCCTTAACTTATGGATAGTTGCCGATAACTTACGCAAAGGTGCTGCAACCAATACCGTGCAAATTGCAGAATATTTGATAAGCCAAAAATATGTTTAGATAAACCATCAATAACAAACAAAAAAGCCACCTCTGTAAGGCGGCTTTTCTGTTTTACTTTATGTAATGCTTTTATTGTCTATCTCAATAAGGTAACAGAGCCGCTGTATTGATATCTCTTGCCACTATAACTATTAGCAAATATTTGATAAACATACGCATCCTGCTGGCATTCTCCTCCTGTCTTTTGATCATAACCATCCCAACCCTCTTTTACATTATTGGTTTGGAATACCAGTTTGCCCCATCTGTTGTA
>JANMIV010000522.1:0-3206 GCA_031375995.1 Bacteroidota bacterium | reverse complement strand
TTTTTTTGAACAGGTTTGGTTTGGGTGGGTATTGCTTTTACTCAAAATTTTCACCAGTAAACCCATCTATATAAGAGCTCATAATATAGAATTCGCTCGCTTTAAAAGTATAGGTAAAATATGGTGGCCGCTGTTATTTTTATATGAAAAATATACTTATAAAGTAGCTAATAAAACTTTTTTTCTGACAGAAAATGACAGACAAAATGCTTTAACCATTTTTAAACTAAACCCCAATAAAACACAAGTAATTCCTTATGGAGTTAACATAAGGAGTATGCCACAAAAAAATACATCCGCTAATTCCACTATCAAGCAAAGACATAAAATTGATGAAGTAGATAAAATAATTTTATTTTATGGTACAATGGGTTACAAACCCAACAATGATGCAGTACTATTTTTAATAGAAAAGTTAGAATCCGAATTGAAAGCTTACCCTTTATTTAACTATAAAATACTAGTCTGTGGTAAAAATTTGCCATTGGATATAGTAGAAAAAATAAGGAGTTGCCACTCCATTATCTATTGTGGTTTTGTTGATAATTTAAACGAGTACATCCATGGTGCTGATGTGGTAGTTAACCCCATTTTTAGTGGTGGCGGCATAAAAACCAAAGCAATTGATGCATTGGCACAAAACGCTAACTTGGTTTCAACAGAAACAGGTGCTATAGGCATTGAAACAAGCGTATGTGGCACAAAACTTCACATTGTTAAAGACAATGATGTAAAAGGTTTTGCGGAAGCTATAATTAATTACTGCACAAAAACTACTGCCGATATTCCCAATCAATTTTATGAAACATATAATTGGGAAGAGATTATTAAAAAAATTAATTTAGACTAATCTATTCCTGTGAAATAAGCTTTTCACAGGACATCAACTGCAAATATTTCCCGCACTCGCTAGCGTCCCGCTAGTGAGTTTATCATTAAGCCTCTGGCTGATTATTATTTATTTATTTATTGCCATCCTAAAACTTTCAAAACACTATTTTTATTTGCATTACTATAAATACATTTCTCTATTACAGCCAGAGGCTGCCCTATAGCCTCACTAGCGGAACGCTAGCGAGTGCAGGGAGTTAGAAAAAGAGACCCGCTAACAACTATCAACTGCCAACCATCAACTAGTTATCATACCCCAAATTAGGAGCTAACCATTTTTCAACGTATTCAACGCTTACGTTTTTACGTTTGGCATATTCTTCTACTTGGTCTTTTTGAACTTTACCTACCGCAAAGTATTTACTTGCATCATTGGCAAAATAAAAACCACTTACTGCCGAGGCTGGATACATAGCAAAGTTTTCGGTTAAGGTAATTCCCGCATTGATTTCAGCTTGTAAAATATCAAATAGCTTACGTTTCTCAGTATGGTCAGGGCAAGCTGGATAACCTGGCGCAGGACGAATACTGTTGTATTTTTCTCTGATTATTTCATCATCAGTTAATTGCTCGTTAGGAGCAAAACCCCAATATTCTGTTCTAACCAACTCGTGCATCTTTTCAGCAAAAGCTTCTGCTAATCTATCTGCTATTGCTTTTATCATAATGCTATTGTAGTCATCATGGTCTTTTTCATACGCTTCAACCAATGGTTCAATTCCTATTCCTGCAGTAACAGCAAACATACCCATATAATCTTGTTTGCCACTTTCTTTAGGAGCTACAAAATCAGCCAAACATAAATAAGGTTGCCCTTCGGCTTTTTCGCCTTGCTGGCGAAGGAAATTAAAGGTTAGAGACGTTGCATGCAACGTCTGTACATTATTATCTGTGGCACCATCCAACGTATTTACAATTACATCATCACCATTTGAATTGGCTTCATAAAAACCAATTACACCGCGTGCGGTAAGTAATTTTTCATTAATTACTTTATCTAACATTTTGTTGGCATCGTCAAATAATTTTTTTGCTTCAATGCCTACTATTTTATCATCAAAAATAGCTGGATAACGCCCTACCAACTCCCAAGTTAAAAAGAATGGAGTCCAATCAATACGTTGGCGTAATTCCTCTAACGGGAAATTATCAAATACTTTAGGTCCTAAAAATTTAGGTTCAACAATATTGTCAAAACTAACAGGAATTTTATTGGCTCTAGCTTTAGTTAAATCAACTGAGTTTTTATCTTTTTTGCGGTTTTTATAATCAATTCTAAATTGTTCATACTCGTCTTTAAATTTCTTTTCCGAACCTGGTCGTTGGTCAGGACTGATTAAACTTGCCGCCACAGGTACACTTTTACTTGCATCTAACACATGTACAACTGGTCCACTATAAACTGGGTCAATTTTAACGGCTGTATGCGCACGACTGGTTGTAGCACCTCCAATTAATAATGGAATTTTCATTCCTAATCGTTCCATTTCTTTAGCTACATGCACCATTTCATCCAAACTTGGCGTAATCAATCCACTTAAACCAATTACATCTACATTTTCTTTAACGGCTATTTCCAAAATTTTATCGGCAGGTACCATTACCCCAATATCTATTATTTCGTAATTATTACATGCCAAAACTACCCCTACAATATTTTTACCAATATCATGCACATCACCTTTTACAGTTGCCATTAATATACGGCCTTGGTTGGTGGTCATATTTCCATTTTTACGCTTTTCCTCTTCCATGTAAGGCATTAACACGGCAACAGCTTTTTTCATTACACGTGCACTTTTAACCACCTGAGGTAAAAACATTTTTCCAGCTCCAAATAAATCTCCCACAATGTTCATACCTGCCATTAAAGGCCCTTCAATAACTTGCAATGGCTTATCATATTGCAATCTTGCTTCTTCCGTATCTGCCTCCACAAACTCTACAATTCCCTTAATTAAAGCATGGCTTAAACGCTCTTCCACTGTTCCTTTTCGCCACTCATCATCAATTATACTTTCTTTTCCTTTACCCTTTACGCGCTCTGCAAGCTCCAGTAAACGCTCTGTAGCATCATCTCTCCTATCCAACAATACATCTTCAACATGTTCTAATAGTTCTTTGTCTATCTCGCTATATACTTCCAATTGACTTGGATTTACAATACCCATATCCATACCATTATTTATAGCATGAAATAAAAATGCTGAGTGCATTGCTTCACGCACTTTATCATTACCTCTGAACGAGAATGAAACATTTGAAACACCTCCACTTATTTTAGCTCCAGGTAAATTTTCTTTTATCCATTTGGT
>JANMIV010000285.1:0-3114 GCA_031375995.1 Bacteroidota bacterium | reverse complement strand
GAAATTTTGTAACCTATAACGGAAAATTCTAGTGTATCGCTTACCAATACGTTAATGCCAAAGGCACCAAATCTATTGGTAATATATCGGTTGTTATTACTTATATTATGTATATTGGCAAGAGCAATGGGTGCACTTGTATCTGCACCAACTACAAAGCCTTTTATAAATATTTTGTTTTGTTGGGCAAAAGCAGGTATGCACAGCAAAAACAAAATAATTAATGTATAAACATTCTTTTTAATCAAAATAGTAAAATGATTTTGGCAAATATGCAGCGTACATTAGCTGCCAAACATACCGCCAAGCCCTGGAAGCATACTGCCCATTAAAGAGCGCATTTCTGCTGCCGATACATTTTCAGCTTGTTCCAAAGCCCTATCAATAGCTACTACCAATAGTTCTTCTATTTGTTCCTTGTTTTCAGGTTTAAGCAAATGGCTATCTATATGTACACTGGTGACTTTCTTATTGGCGTTGGCAATTACTTTTATACCTTCCGCTGTGCCTTCCACGCTTATTAATTCTAACTTTTGTTTTATTTGCTCTGCTTTCTCTTTTGCTTCGTTTAGTTTTCCAAACATAAAAATTATTTATTTTAGTAAAGGCAAATATACTCATTGCGTAAAATAACAAACAACTTAAATGTGCTGAATGGGTAAAAATTTAATACTTACTTGCATAAAGGCTTAAATGCTACTTTGCCATATCAATTAGGGGTTTTCAAATAATTTTTTTATTTTGCCAAATAGGTGAACCGAATAAATGCCATAAAAGTAGCTATTTTACTCATTGCAATATTGGCAATGGTCACTGTTTATGCCCAAAACGATAGCATTCCACCTAAAAAACTAAAAACACAAAAAGGAAATGCCAGCTATTATGCCCGTAAGTTTGAGGGAAGAAAAACGGCTAGTGGCGAGCGTTATAGGCGCAAGTTACTTACCGCAGCGCATAGAACTTTGCCTTTTAATACCCGAGTAAAAGTAAGCAATCCTAAAAATGGCAGATGGGTAATAGTGCGTATTAACGATAGAGGGCCTTACCATAAAAAAAGAATTATTGATGTATCCGAAAGAGCTGCTAGGCATTTGGGTATATTTGGACATGGATTTAGCCGAGTAATCATTCAAGAAGTGCCCGATAGTGTGCAATTATGGATTGATAAATCGCAGTAATGAATTTTAAATAAATACAGTTTCGAAACTTTTTAAGGCTAAACGTATTTAATAGTAACAGCTTTATAGTTTATAATAATGATACAGTTTACTCCCAAAGGCATGTATGTGCCCCAAGCCAATGTATATATTGACCCTTGGCAAGCAGTAGATTATGCATTAATAACCCATGCCCATAGCGATCATGCACGTGTGGGTAGTACCCAATATTTAAGCCATCATCAGTCAATACCTATACTGCAAAAGCGATTAGGAGCAGGCAATTTTACTGGTATTGAATATGGCAAAACAATAGTAATAAATGGGGTTTCGTTTACTTTTTATCCCGCAGGGCATGTATTGGGTTCAGCACAAATTAAAGTAGAATACAAAGGGGAAATATGGGTGGCAAGTGGCGACTATAAATTAAACAACGACTTGGTTTGTGCTCCTTTTGAACCCATAAAATGCCATACTTTTATTACAGAATCTACTTTTGGTTTGCCCATATATAAGTGGCAGACACAAGCAGCTATTATGAATGACATAAATGCTTGGTGGAAAAAGAATAAAGAGGAACGAAAATGTTCCGTTATATTGGCCTATTCACTGGGAAAAGCACAACGCATACTACAGCATATTGATACTGCTATAGGTAATGTATATGTGCATGGTGCCGTTGATGAAATGAATAAAGCATATGCCATGGCGGGCTGTTCTTTAAACCCTTATACCCGCATTACACCTGAAATGAGTAAGCAAGACTTTAGAGAAGCACTTGTTATTGCTCCTCCTTCGGTAGAAGGTAGTGCGTGGTTAAAAAAAATGGAACCTTATAGTTTAGCACTTGCCAGTGGTTGGATGGCTTTAAGAGGCCAAAGACGCAGAGCCAATGCCGACCGTGGTTTCATATTAAGTGATCACGCTGATTGGGACGAACTAAATACTGCGGTAGCGCAAACGGAAGCAGAAAATATAATAGTAACACACGGTTTTACAGCCGTTTTTTCCAAATGGCTAAATGAAAAAGGTTTGAATGCTACAGAAGTAAATACCCAATTTATGGGAGATGCTATGCAGCCTGAAGAAACAACTAACAAGGAGTCTATTGCTTTTTAAGCGTAATTAGATCTACCATCAATTCTTCTGATTCATCCAAAATAAAATCTACATTTTTACCTTTAACTGTCTTTACTTTTTCGCGTGCGGCTTTGCGTTCCTTGTTACGGTCTTCTGTTTGTTTTAATTCCGCTTTGTACTTGTCCTCGTTTACGGTAATATATAGTTTGTCTTTGGCTTTATTTATTTCATCAATATCTTCCAATAAGTAAGCATATTCCATGCTACTTTTCATACGGGTATCGGAAGCTGCTTTAATTTTATCAATACTTTCAAGTATATTACCATATTGAGTGTATGGTTGAGCATTAATCATATCGTATGGCAACGCATATTTGCTTGCTCCTTCGCCATATTCAGTTCCTGCAAAAAGGCTAGGAAAGGCTATATCTGGCATTACGCCTTTGTGTTGCGTACTGCCACCGCTTATTCTGTAAAATTTAGCCAAAGTAATTTTTACTTGCCCCATTTTTTTACCTTCTATTTGTAAAAATTGGTTTAGGTCTATTACATTTTGCACGGTTCCTTTGCCATAAGTTTGCTCTCCAACTATTAATGCTCTGCCATAATCTTGCATAGCGGCTGCAAATATTTCACTCGCGCTTGCACTAAACCTATTTACTATTACTTCCAAAGGACCATCCCAAAGTATTTCTTCATTATTGTCTTTTTCTGGTTTTACTATACCATATGCATCTTTTACTTGCACTACAGCTCCACTTTTTATAAATAAACCAGTTAATTCTATGGCTTCTTGTAATGAACCACCTCCGTTGTTTCTTAAATCTACTACTATACCATCTACTTTAGCCTGTTTAAATTCATTGATAATACGTCT
>JANMIV010000243.1:0-3651 GCA_031375995.1 Bacteroidota bacterium | reverse complement strand
GCTTAAATATACCTACTTTTGCCTTAGTTGATACCAATACTGATCCAAACAATATTGATTATCCAATACCAGCAAATGATGATGCAGCAAAATCAA
Source organism: Bacteroidota bacterium (assembly GCA_031375995.1). Classification (GTDB taxonomy): domain Bacteria; phylum Bacteroidota; class Bacteroidia; order UKL13-3; family UKL13-3; genus JAAFJM01. The sequence continues at coordinate 3,555 of JANMIV010000243.1, read as the reverse complement.
TTGCTTTAATTACAAAGTATTTAACTGATGCTATTGTAGAAGGCATGGCAGAGCGCAAACGCGATAAAGAAGCCGAAAGCGATAAAGAAGAAACAACAGTTGCAGCTACAGTGGAAACACCTGCAGCAGAAGCTTAATTAGTAATTAATTAAGTGTCAAATAAATTGAAAAGAGAATTTGAATTCAGTTTCAAGTTCTCTTTTTTATAAAATTTAAGTGTCGGTTTTCGGCAATCATTCATAAAAACTAAATAAAAAAATAAGAATATGTCAATTACAGCAGCAGATGTAAACAAATTGCGCCAAATGACTGGTGCAGGTATGATGGACTGCAAAAAAGCCTTAACAGAAACCAATGGCGATTTTGATGCAGCCGTTGATTTTTTGCGTAAAAAGGGAGCAAAAGTATCAGCAGCACGCGCAGATAGAGATGCCAAAGAAGGTGCGGTTATTGCTAAAACCAGTGCCGATAAGAAATTAGGTGTTATTATACAATTGACTTGCGAAACCGATTTCGTTGCTAAAAACGAAGACTTCGTAGCTTTTGCAAATCAAATAGCAGACTTAGCTTTGGCAAATAAAGCTGCCAATGTGGAGGCCTTAAAAGCAATACAAGTAGATGGTTTACCTTTATCGGAAAAACTAATAGAGCAAGTGGGTAAAATTGGTGAAAAAATTGATGTAATCAATTATGTAATCATGGAGGGCGAAAATATTGTTCCTTATATTCATGGTGCAAACCGCTTAGGAGTGCTTGTTTCATTAAACAATGCTGCTAACGACTCTAATTTTGTTGCTGGTAAAGATGTGGCTATGCAAATTGCCGCTATGAACCCATTGGCACTTGATAAAGATGGTGTTGATTCTACTATTATTGAACGCGAAATTCAAATAGGAAAAGATCAAGCCATTGCTGAAGGTAAACCAGAAGCTATGTTAGAGAAAATTGCTTTAGGTAAATTAGGTAAATTCTACAAAGACAATACCTTATTAAACCAAGAGTTTGTAAAAGACAGTTCGAAAACGATTACCCAAATGTTGGAGGGTGTAGAAAAAGGATTGACTGTTACCGCTTTTAAGCGTGTAGCACTTGGTTAATAAAATATTTAAAAGTCCCTCAAAAGGGACTTTTTTTTTGTGTTATAATTGCAAATAATAAGTAATTGTTAAATAGAGTAAAATGGAAATGAAATACAAACGGGTACTACTAAAACTAAGTGGCGAAGCTTTAATGGGCGATCAACAATATGGTATTGACCCCAAAATATTGGAGCAATATGCCAGAGAAGTAAAGCAAGTAGTGGAAATGGGAGTGGAAGTAGCGGTGGTAATTGGGGGTGGAAATATATTTAGAGGAGTACAAGGTGTTTCAGGCGGTATTGTAGATAGAGCCCAAGGCGATTATATGGGCATGTTGGCTACCGTTATCAATGCAATGGCACTGCAAGGTGCTTTTGAAAAGTATGGTTTAAAAACACGCTTACTTTCCGCCATAAAAATGGAACAGATAAGCGAGCCTTTTATACGCCGACGTGCTATACGACACTTAGAAAAAGGCCGTGTTGTTATTTTTGGCGCAGGAACGGGTAATCCTTATTTTACAACAGATTCTGCGGCCTCTTTAAGAGCGGTAGAAGTTGGAGCTGATTTGGTTTTAAAAGGCACTCGCGTAGATGGTATTTATACTGCTGATCCGGAAAAAGATAAGTCGGCAACCAGATTTGAAACCATAAGCTACCAAGAGGTATATGAACGTGGCTTAAATGTAATGGATATGACCGCAATTACGCTTTGCCAAGAAAACAAACTATCTATTGTGGTTTTTGATATGAATAAAGAAGGCAACTTTTTAAAGGTTTGCCAAGGCGATAAAGTAGGAACATTTGTTTGTTAAGCAAACCAACAGATTATTATGTACGCTTCGCTACTCACCGATTTACAAAATGGAAATATACGTGCTTTGGCACGTGCTATTTCCTTGGTTGAAAATGATAGTGAAGGCTACGAATCTTTATTGGAGGGCATTGATTTTAAACATAGTGTACCTTTAATAGGCATTACAGGGCCGCCTGGTGCGGGTAAAAGTACTTTAATAGGGGCTTTTACCAAGTATTTAACGGAGCAAAATAAAAAAGTAGCCATTATTGCCATCGACCCGAGTTCGCCTTTTAACAAAGGTTCGTTAATGGGCGATAGGCTTAGAATGAATGAACACTTTTTAAATCCCAATGTATTTATTAGAAGCATGGCCAGCAGGGGAAGCCTTGGTGGGCTTGCACCTAAAATATTTGAAGTAGCTGATTTAATAAGGGCTGCTCAGTTTGATTATGTTTTTATTGAAACAGTAGGTGTGGGGCAAAGTGAAGTAGAAATTGCTAGTTTGGCAGATACTACCGTATTGGTTTTAGTGCCCGAGGCGGGCGATGAAATTCAGACCATAAAAAGCGGGGTAATGGAAATAGCCGATGTGTATGTGCTAAACAAAGCAGATAGAAGTGGAGCCGATGCTTTTTATAAAAACTTGTCTGCGCTGGTGCATCAGTCGGCCAATAATGACTGGGAAATACCTGTAATAAAAACGGTAGCTACCAAGTATGAAAACCTAAATTTGTTAGATGAAGCCATTATAAAGCATCAGCAAGCCAAAATAAAATCAAACAAAAAACAATTATTATTGGCTGAAAAAGCAATGATATTAATTAAAAATCAACGTATTAAAGACATTGATTTTGAAACAGTATATAAAGAGTTGGGAGAATTGGCAACAATGCAAAACTTTAATATATACAGATATGTTAAAAAATATAATTAATACCATTAATTATGAAAATTGCCATTTTAAGTGGTTCTGCTAGAGCTGCCAATAACACATTAAGAGTTGCCAAGGCTCTAAAAATAAAGTTAGACGAATTGGGGCACCAAGCCACTATAGTAGATTTTACCCACTACGATTTGCCTTTAATGAATCAGGGTTCTTTGAACCTGAATAAGCTTTCTGTTTTTCAGCAAGAGTTGATTAACACTTGGGCAGAGGCACAATTGGTTATTACCATTTCTCCGGAGTATAACTGGACTACCACACCTGAATTGTTAAATATGTACAATGTGCTAGGCACTACTGCATTTAAACATTTGTTTGAAAATAAAGTATTTTCATTTGTGGGTGTTTCTACGGGCAAAGGGGGCAAAATGCCTTGTTTAACGCTTATGCAGGTGATGAGTAAGTTGGTAAGTTTTACCAATAGCTATTCTGTGGTATCGGCTAAAATATTCGAATCTCATTTTACCAAAGAGGTAATAGACGAAGAAGGAATAATTATAGGAAACGAATTGTATGCCAAAGGTTTGATGGACTTTATACAATATTCGCTCAATGTAACTACACGTTGGGTACAATAAAATAGCGTATTACAGCTTTTCTCCTGCGCTTATGGCTATATTTAAGTTGTTTTCCTTAGGAGGAATGGGGCAAGTAAATTTCTCATTGTAGGCGCAGTAAGGGAAGTAGGCTAGGTTAAAGTCTATTTCTACCAAATTGTTTGTGGGTGTTTCTATA
>JANMIV010000239.1:0-3518 GCA_031375995.1 Bacteroidota bacterium | reverse complement strand
GGACGTCCAGTTGTAGCACCAAATTCATGCCCTAGTTGACGCAGTTCTTCTCCTTGTGCATTGTCTTGCTCCGTTGGAAAAGGGCCACTTCCTACCCTAGTGCAATAGGCTTTAAAAATACCATAAACGCGTTGTATTTTTTGCGGAGCTACACCTAAGCCATTGCAAACGCCACCAGTAATGGTATTAGATGAGGTAACAAACGGATAAGTACCATAGTCAATATCTAATAAAGTACCTTGTGCACCTTCTGCCAAAATCTTTTTGCCATTCTTTAGTAAATCATCAATAAAGTATTCTGTATTTACTATTTTAAATTGCTTTAAAAATTCAATTGCTTCTAAGAATCCAGGTTCGTGCTCTTCTAGATTATAGGGGTGGTTGAACCTATCTAATAAGGTTTTGTGATTGGCTGCAACTGTATCGTATTTTTGTTTGAAATTTTGTGCTAAAATATCTCCAACACGTAAACCACTTCTGCCAATTTTGTCTTGATAGGTAGGGCTAATTCCTCTTAAAGTAGAGCCAATTTTATGCTCACCTTTATGGGCCTCGCTTGCCGCATCTACTATTCTATGCGAGGGTAAAATTAAATGTGCTTTTTCTGAAATATAAAGATTAACCAAAGGCTCTGCACCACCTAAAACAATTTTCTCTATTTCTTTTTTAAAAGTAATGGGATCTATTACTACTCCACTTCCAATTATATTGATACAATGCTTGTGAAATATTCCAGAAGGAATAGTATTCAATACATGTTTTTGTCCATTGAACTCAAGCGAATGACCAGCATTGGGTCCGCCTTGAAACCTTGCTACTGCATCATATTGTGGGGTAAGTACATCCACTATTTTACCTTTTCCTTCATCGCCCCATTGCAGGCCTAAAACTACGTCTATCATTTTGTTATTTTTTTTTCTTTCATACCGTTGGCTTAAGCACAACGGCTATTCATAAATACTTAACTTTATTAACTTATAAACCCTATCAACCGACAACTATCTACCATTAACTAATAATCCGGTTTTGGAACTACTTTTTTACAAGTTAAGCAATTTCTATTTTCATCCATTTTTGGGTTTCCAAATAAATACAAAGAGTGATTGGTTACTTCAAATTGCATCAAATCGCCCATCATGGTTTTTATTTGGTGAATTCTAGGGTCGCAAAACTCCAGAATATTATTGCAATAATTACAAATCATGTGGTCGTGTTGCCTAAAACCATAAGCCTTTTCAAAACGAGCCAGATTTTTACCAAATTGGTGTTTAATTACCAAACCACAATCGAGCAATAGATCCAAAGTATTATAAACGGTGGCTCTACTTACTCTGTAATTGCGTTTTTTCATGTGTTCAAAAAGCGTTTCTACATCAAAATGCTCTTTGTTGCTATAAATTTCATCAAGTATGGCAAAGCGTTCTGGCGTTTTACGTTGTTCGTTATGTTCCAAAAATGCAATAAATTTCTGCTTTACTTCGTCCTTAATCTGATCGTTACTCATGAAAATGTTTGCGCCAATTTAGTTTCAAATAAAATTGTTATTACTTGCCTTTCAAAACATTGTTGATTGTTTATGGCATTAGGGGGATAGTTTTTCTGTTAATGTGTTCGTTTATAAAGACCTATATAAACTGGAGGTAGAATTTTTTTTAGGTAGTACTTGTTTTTTGTGAATTAGAAATGATATTTGGCTAAATGTTTGATTTTTAGAATGAAACGAAATGTTTTTTACAAGAGCAGCCCCAACTTATTCACCACAAACCCACATTTTTAAGATTTTTTTTTAGCTTTTATACACTAAAGTCTCAAAATCCGTTATATTTGGAAACTTTAAGAAAACTATATCATATTATGAAATTAGTAAATCAATTATTATTTGCTTCGTTTACCGCCACTATGGTTTTTTCTGCTTGCTCAGAAAAATCAAGCTCTACAGGCTGGAAATATAACGATACCAAATGGGGCGGGTTTGAAAAACACAAATTTACCGATCAAGAAACTGGACCAGGTTTGGTGTTTATTGAAGGCGGTACTTATGTAATGGGAGCATCTGAGCAAGATGTTACCTATGATAGGAACAACGTAAAAAGACGTATGACCGTAAATAGTTTCTATATGGACGAGACGGAAGTAACTAATTTGCATTATTTAGAGTATGTATATTGGTTAAATCAAGCATATAGTGCCGAAAATCAAATAATAGCGCAAAAGGCATTGCCAGACACGCTGGTTTGGAGGTCAAAACTCTCCTACAACGAACCGTATGTAAACTATTATTTACGTTATCCAAATTTTAGAGATTATCCAGTAGTAGGGGTAAGTTGGTTGCAAGCCAATGAATATTGTAAATGGCGTACTGACCGTGTAAACGAAATGATAATGATACGCGAAGGTTTGATGAAAAATAGCAACCTTTTAAAGCAAGGTCAGGAGGTGTTTAATACAGAAGCATATATGTTAGGCTTAACACCTATTGATATTAAGAAAGAACTTAAAGATTATACACCGGGTGGTAAAAAGCGCCAAGTAAAAATGGAGGATGGTATTTTATTACCAGATTACCGTTTGCCAACAGAAGCTGAGTGGGAATATGCCGCCAATGCATATATGACAGCTTCATACAATGAAAATATTGATGTAAGAAAGGTATATCCTTGGAATGGTTTAACACTTAGAAGAAGTGAAACAGAAACCACTAGAGGTAGAATGTATGCAAACTATGTGAGAGGCAGAGGTGATTATAAAGGTATTGCAGGTAATTTAAATGATAATTCATCTTACACTGCTGCAGTAAAAGATAATTTCTTTATTCCGAACGACTTTGGTTTGTACCACATGGCTGGTAATGTAAGCGAGTGGGTAATGGATATTTATCGTCCGCTTTCACTAGAAGACAATGGCGATATGGATGCTTTTAGAGGTAATGTGTATAAAACCCAACAGCGCGATGCAGATGGCGCAATTACAGAAAAAGACAGTTTGGGTAGAATAATATATAGGGATGTAACCGAGGCCGAAAATGCCAAAAGACGTAACTACCAAAGAGCAGACAATATTGGTTTCCGTGATGAGTTAACCTATACTGATATTGATCAAAAGTATGAGTACAGTGTTACTTCATTAATCAATAATGCTGCTAGGGTATATAAAGGAGGAAGTTGGAATGATAGAGCTTATTGGTTAAGCCCAGGAACAAGAAGATATTTAGACCAAGAACAAGCAACAGCTACCATTGGTTTCCGTTGCGTAATGGACAGATTGGGAAGCCAAGCTAAGAAGAAATAAGGTATTTATTAGAGAATAGTTTTATAAAGAACCCGAAGTAACAATTAAGTTACTTCGGGTTTTTTGTTGGGAGCAGGTAGCGTTAATAGGGTTGTAAATAATTAGACTTTTATATTACCATTGACGTTTTTTGTAAACTGATAATAATATAGCAATTAGTCATTCCGTAGGAATCCCCTTAATATGGCAAGTAACTCAGAATAATAAAAATGGGTTGCCGAGGAAAGGAG
>JANMIV010000194.1:0-8845 GCA_031375995.1 Bacteroidota bacterium | reverse complement strand
CCGATATGTGGAGTTTTGTACTGTGGAATTTAGGTGTAACGGAGTTAAAGAAGTAAATAGTTGTTTGTTACTTTTAAATTTTAAGAATACATTTGATAGGCAAAACTGCACCAAGCCAACCCAAATTAGGTAGATAAGGATGATTTTATCATCCTTATCTACAAGTTATGGGCAAGGCTAGGACGGCACAACAAAAGACAATGACACTTTAAAAATATCAGTATGAACAGAATTGAAATTGAAGCAGAACAACGAATTTTAATACTTGACGGAGCAATGGGGACAATGATACAACCATTGAAACTTACCGAACAAGATTTTAGAAATGATAAGTTGCAAAATCACTCTATCGAATTAAAAGGAAATAATGACTTGTTAAACTTGACAAGAGCTGATGTAATTAAAAACATTCATTTAGAATACTTGAATGCAGGGGCAGACATTATTTCCACTAATACGTTTGGTGCAAATTGTATTTCACAAGATGAATATAATCTTTCGGACTTCGTTTTTGAAATCAACTTTGAAGGTGCAAAACTTGCCAAAGAAGCAATCCTAGAATATCAAAGGAGCAACAATCACAAACCTTTGTTTGTTGCAGGTGCAATGGGACCGACAACAAAACTTGCTTCAATGTCGCCAGATGTAAATAATCCTGGCTTTCGGGCAGTGAATTTTGACCAATTAGTAGTAGCATATACAGAACAAGCAAACGCCTTAATTCAAGGCGGTATTGACTTGTTTCTAATTGAAACCATTACAGACACACTTAATGCAAAAGCAGCATTATTTGCTCTAATGACAATTTTTGAAGAAGTCGGCAAGAAATATCCAATTATGGTTTCAGGAACAATTACAGATGCCAGTGGACGAATTTTATCTGGCCAAACCGTTGAAGCATTTTTGATTTCAATTTCTCACGCCCCACTTTTATCAGTTGGACTTAATTGTGCATTAGGTGCAAAGGAGTTAAGACCTTATATTGAAACGTTGCACAAAGACTGTCCTTTTATGGTAAGCACACACCCAAATGCTGGCTTACCAAATCAATTTGGAAACTACGACCAATCGGCAGACGAGTTTGCAGACCTAGTTACAGATTTTGCTACAAATGGTTGGCTCAATATTGTTGGCGGTTGTTGTGGCACGACACCCAAACATATAAAAGCAGCAGCAGACAGAATAAAAAATTTACAACCAAGAAAAATTTACGGTAAATCAATAGACACCAAGTTGCAAAAAATAACTACAGACACAAGAATAGTAAAGACTTTTAACGAATGGACTGTTTCAACTTCTCAACCAACATTTAAACTAAAAGAGTTAATGACTTTGGTTTCTACAATTGAAGACGAACAGACTTTTTTAAAAGCGAAATCAAAGTTTGACAAAGAGAAACCGCTTTATCATAGAGAACAAGCAATGCTATTAAATGCTCACCTATTTGGACGGTACCAGTATTTAAGAGTAGAAAACAGACTGACAAGATGAAAAGCCCAGTCCGCTGTTCGAGATGTTCCGAAGGGCATCTCGAAGCAAGATAAAATAGATTTAAATCTAGGAAAGAGCCAAGCACAAAACAATTAAATCAAACCGTACAAGTAAAAACCCAGTACGGTTTTTTGTTTATAGCAGCTTTAGTTTACACCAACCGTAAATAAGCCCATTTCATTAAAGAACAGTATTTTCAAAAGCTTTGATAATCTTTTTTTCAAATGCATTAGTTAAAGGATACATTAACTTTTTCACAGAGTTGGAATAATACAAATGCAGTTCAGAAGGCTTAAAGCCCGTTTTATCAACCAATACCCACTTCTCATTACTTTTAAGTGCAAAAAAAGTTAAAATAGAGCGTAGTTCCAGTTCAGTAAATTGCAAATTAGATTCAATAAGCTCATTATTGAGAAGTACCCTTATATTATTATAATCAAAGAAAATACGATTATAATAAACCCTTTTATAAGCAAAAACCCGCTTCATGGTATGAGGGTCATACACGGCAGTATCATTAAGCCTTTGCGCATCCCCAGCATATAACTTAGCAGTTCTTTCAATAAAACCATGCCTCAAAAGAACATTTACGAGTTCACTACTTGCTTTATATATTTTCATACGTTTTTATCCTTATTTTTAGTTTTAGAGGATTTACGTGAATTATATAGCGGTAAACCGGACGTGTAAAAACATCGACCCAATCAACTATGGTTGTAGTTAAAAAATAAATCCCCTCTTTGTCAGTTATTGTTTTATGTGGCATGAAACAAATATATTAAACAGCATTGGTATTTGCACATTACAATGCTTATAACATATAAGGATTAGGTAATCTTTAGCAGATCCAAATTATGATTTTATTTACCAAGCAGCTTCAATTGCTCCTAAATCTATTGGTTTTTTATATATTTGAACTATAAAACGTAGTTCTTAGAAGGACTGCCATTATATCCATTTTAAAACAACCCACTACTAAAAATAGAAACTATGTTAGGCGAACATTTTTCAAAAAAGAAAGACAAGAAAAAATTTGTACTTATTTTAGCAATAACCTTATTGGTGTTATTAACAGGAATTTTACTGTTTACATACAGCTTATGAAAAAGTGGAGTAAACGAAAGATTTTTAAAACCATATGGTTTAGTGCTGTTATAATCTTTTTCGCTTGGAATTGGTCAACTTTTCAATCAAGAAATCTACCAAAAGACACATTTGAAAACTCAGACAAAGTAACAGTAATAAAATCAGACGACTTGATAACCTTTCAGACAGACACTGTAAATGATAATCCGAGTATTATTTTTTTTCAGGGTGGTCTAACCGACCCAAAAGCATACGCACCGCTATGCAGGAAGCTTGCTGAAAACGGATTTACCTGCCACTTAATAAAAATGAATTGGCGAATGCCTCAGTATGACTATAAAAATATACTTGAACTTTTTAAGTTAAAGGGTGCTAATTATGTTATAGGTGGACATTCTCAAGGGGGAAAAATGGCGGCTCAAATTGCTTACGAAAATCCGACTTTATTCAAAGGACTATTTTTATTAGGAACTTCACACCCAAGGGACATTGACCTTTCTTTATTATCGATTCCGACAATGAAAATTTATGCTGAAAAAGACGGACTTGCAAGTGTTCCCGAAGTTTTGGAAAACAAAAGTAAACTTCCCCAAAATTCAAAATTGATATTGATTGAAGGTGGAAACCATTCGCAATTTGGATATTTAGGAAAACTGCTAATGGACAATAGTGCGGACATTTCTTTGGAAGAACAACAAAGACAAATCGTTCTATATATCCTTGATTTTCTGAATAACAATAAAAAAGGCACATAACATATAAGGATTAAACCCGCTATTCGAGATGTTCCGAAGGGCATCTCGAAACAAGATAAAATAGATTTAAATCTATAAAAGAGCCAAGCACAAAACAATTAAATCAAACAGCATTGGTATTTACGCATTACAAATGCTTATAATAGCTTAATTCGGTTTGCAAAACCGCACTGACTCCTAATAGTATTATATCCGAGCTGGCAATACCAATGCAATTTATACTAGGGTGAACTCCTTTAAAATCAAACTAGCAAGATACCAACAAGTGCGTTGTAAGAAGGAAAGAACAAAAGTATATTTCTATTAGTCAATCCAATGCATTAAATCCAATAAATAAAAGTAACTTACATAAAGGCGTTTATTCAATACATGCGATGATTGGCAATAGAATTTTCCATAAAAAGATATCAAAAGCAGAATAGCAATTTGATACTTTTATAATACTATTCATATCACCAGTATTATAGTTGTAGTCCAACACTAAATTGAATAATATTGGTGTCGAATTCTACTATGTGAGCAGGTTCATTTCCTCTATTCCAATAAGAATAAGACAAACCAAAATAAGAAGCAAATCCATCTTCACCATCAGTTAAATATTTAAATTCAAAAGTAGTGCGTGCCTTAACCGACAATTCAGCCATGTACTTATCATACCTAAACCTAAATCTTGGATAATTATTTTTATCGGAATTTTTATTGAATGATGAGATAGATAAAAAATAATAATTTAAGCCAACATCCATTTTTTTGTTTATTCTATAAACACCTCCTACACCACCATCATAACTAAATATTAGTCCATATTTATCACTACTAGTTTCATTAGCAACTCCTGCAAATTTTTCTGTAGTAGTAGTTTTGCCTAAACCTAAATCAATGTTTTCTCTAATTCCAAATAAAAATCGGGTGTTCTCATCAGCATTCCACCAGTTACTTAACATACTTTCTTCAAAATGAAAATAAATAAATTGTGTGCTTATATTTTTGTCAGATGGTACAAGACCTGTTGAAGTTTTGTTACTGAACTGGCTCATGTTACCAATAGAAAGATTTACATCCATTAAGCCCATTTTAGGTTCTTCAGTTGAGGAAAAACTAAACAGTTGTGCATAGCTAGTTTGCGTAATAAACAAAAGTGCTAGAAGGCAACTTACATTTCTTTTTGATTTATAAAAGTTAATCATATTGGTTATTGCTTTATAAATTTTTGTGTCACCACTCCATTTTCTGAATACACTTTTACAAAGTAAATTCCTTTACTTAGATTGGAAATGTCTAATGCATTCTTATTTAAATTGGTAGTTTGCAGCGTTCCTGATAAGTTATAAACTTCAGCTTTTTCAATTGGTGAGTTATATAATATATTTAGTATATCTATAGCAGGGTTTGGGAATAGTTGTAAGATTGGCACATTTTGTAAATTATTTACACTTGCAGGATTAGCTGCTTTTGCCTCAATGAGTTTCCAAATTTCAGCTTGATTATTTCCATTGGAACCAATTTTGAAAAACCCACTAAATAATAATGCGGTATCATTTTTATTCCAAAAATATCCTTTATAAGTATCATAAAACGGAATAGTAACTTCGTTTGTACCAGACAACATTTTAGTTTCAACCAATGTTCCATCTGTTTTCCATAGTTTTCTTTTTTCAAATTCTATAAAATAAAGAGTGTCTTTGTATGAGATTGGAGCTATTACAATGCCTCCTTCAAAATCAGTTGAGAATACTTTTGTACCCGTTTTTGTTCCATCAGTTATATACAGTTGTCTTTTATTGTTTTTATCAATTGCTCTATAATAAACTTTATTTTTATATGTTGTTAGCCACTTAAAATGTGGATTTAGGCTTGTTTCTAAAGTTGTATCTATTGTTTGAATAACATTGGTTTTAATATTTAGTTGATTAAGTTCATAGCTACCTACTACATAATATTGGCAAGGTAAGGCAAAGTATAATTGTTCATTTGATATAAAAAAAGAATGTGGAGGTCCAGCATTTTGACCATTTTGAGTCCAATTTTTAATGACTGTTGCACCAGTAAAATCTGCTCTTGATTTTACCAGTTGAGCATTTGTTGTTGTATTATTTATTCCATAATATATGGTATCCCCAATCAAACTAAAACCTAATCCACCAATGCCATTTATTCCAATACTTGCTGCAACTGATGTTTGACTATTTGCTGTGCCGTTTGATCGAAAAACACTTAGGTAACTATTGTAATAGTAGTTGGATTTATATTTATAGGTAAATGTTGGTGGATAGAGAAGGTTATTGCCACCAAATTTAAATGTACCTGTTTCTGTTCCATCTGTTTTAAAAATTCCTTTGTTTGTTCCATCACTTGCATGTACAATAGCATAAATGCTATCTGTAAGTAAAATAGTAGCACCTGACCCACTAGCACCAGGTATATAATCTGTTACAATATGGGTTCCTGTGTTAGTTCCATCTGTTACCCATAATTCTTTCCCATGAACTTTATCATCGATAACAAAATAAGCGCGATCATACGCTGCTACTATTCCATAGGTTTCGGTTGATAAAATGCCTGTTGCTCCGGGGATTATATCTTTTACTAGTGTAGCATTATTAGGAGTTCCATTGCTTTTCCATAACTCTATTCCATAAGTTGGATTGTAAGCCCAAAATACAACTATTCCTTTTGCTGGTATTTGAGTCATTATGAATGGCCCACCATTTTGAAATGATTGGGGATTTATATCATCAATCATTGAAAACTGTGCGTTCACAGTTAACGAACAAACAAAAGATAATAAAGTAATTATTTTTTTCATAATTTTATTGTTTAACAAATTTTTGCGTTACCACTCCATTCTCAGAATACACTTTTACAAAATAAATTCCCGCTTCTAAGGATGATATATTTATGTTACTGCCATTCAAATTAGTTGATTGAAGCATTCCTGTTAAGCTATAAACTTCCGCTCTTTCAATTGGTGTGATTGATGTAATGGTAAGTTCGGTAGTGGCAGGATTCGGATAAATACTAATTGCACCTTTTTCTCTCCCCTCTTTTATTACTCCTAAACTCAATAATGGCTGTTTCCAAATGCCATTAGTAGATGTACCAATAAATATAGTTGAACTATTAATCAATATTGATTTAATGGTAGTTTTTGTGGGTAGTCCTGCACTTAAGGCTGTCCACAAGCTACCATTATTGGTTGACAAAAATACTCCATCTCGTGTACCTGCTAAAATGTTGGAACCGCTTATGGCTAATGATTCAATGTAAGAATTTGTCAATCCTGTATTCACTGTAGCCCATGAACTACCGTTATTGGTGGAAAGATATATTCCTGACCCTAATGTTCCTGCAAAAATGTTGGAACCGCTTACAGCAAAATTTTGAATATAAGGCAAAGAATTGTTTTTTGACCATAAACTTCCGTTATTAGTAGATACATAAACTCCTGTACCTGTTGCGGCAAAAATGTTTGAACCACTTATGGTTAATGCATTTACACCTTGATTTGTAGGCAATCCAACACCCATTGAAGTCCATGTACTTCCATTATTCGCTGATAAATATACTCCTCCAGTACCATCAGCTTCTGTTCCCATAAAAATGTTTGAACCACTATTGGCTAAAGCATTAACATATTTACCACTATTTGATAACCCAGTATTCGCCTCAGACCAAGAACTTCCATTATTGGACGAAAGAAAAAGTCCTTTACCATTCGTCCCTGCAAAAATGTTGGAACCAATTATGGCTATTGTTTTAATAGAAGTATTTGCAGGCAACCCAGTATTTACAGCAACCCACGAACTACCACTATTAGTGGATAGAAACATTCCTTTATTATTCGACCCTGCAAAAATGTTTGAACCATCAGTAGTCAAACAATTTACTCCATCATCAATTCCGTTAATTTTTTGCCATTGGGCGTTAGCAAAAGTAGCTTGTAGTAAAACTATACAAATAGTTGTTAGTTTAATTAAGGTAGTTATTTTTTTCATAGTGTTTTTGATATATTTTTTGTTTAACAAATTTTATTTTCCACTCTATTTTTTGAAGTGGAATTGTAAATAGTTTACTTTTTCTTTTTTATCAAATAGTTCTTGTCGTTGTTAAATATGGCGAAATGAAAGGTAAGTCGCATGTAATTGAAAAAGGGATTGAATTTGAAAAGTTGGTCAATTTCTGATTTAGCTACTGGTGTTTCTAGTGTTACGCCAGGCATGTTCCCAAACTCAAAACCTGTTATTACGCCCATTTGATCCCATTGCCAGCCCATTCTATAACCAATAGGATTTTGCTTTGCATTGTCAATGGTGTATGTTTTATTAGCTATGATTATATCATCAATACTGGTAGTTCCAACCAAAGCATGCAAATAAAATTTTGTTGAATAAAATGCTCGATAGTTATATCCATCATCGGCCTTAACAATTACTTTTTTTATTTTTCTTTTAACAATACCTACATATAAACCTGAAGTACTTTGGTTAAAATGAGTAAAATTATCTTTAGGTGCTTTGATATCTACTCCTTTTGAAACAATATATTCTGATGAATCGGAATTTACATATTTAGGTCTTATATATTGAATAACACCTCCACTTAATGCAAAATATCTTCTTACTTCACAATCGGCCTTAAAGTAAGTTTCACTGGTGGATGATCCATTAAATGAAGAAGAGGAAACTATTTTTACTTTCCCATTTTTTATTTTTTCAGCAAAAACAAAATCAACTCCTGCTTCAAAATAAGTTCCATTACTTTCTGCTTGAGTAGTAACTAGCTTTTCCTCAGCAATGGTGAAATTACGAATATAACCTTGCCTAAATTGGGCATTGTAAAATATCTTATCTTTTACGTGTCCTTCAACCATGACACCCGCGGTAATTGGAGTTAGTATATTTTCAAAATTCAGAAAAGATAAGCTCAACTTAAAAGGAGCTAAATTGTGAGTGTAGTTTTCGGTTTTGTAACTAATAGTTTGCGATTGTGAGGTATTGCTTATGAACAGTAGCAAATTTAAAAGCACATAACATTTTAGGTAGTTCATGATTCAATGGAATTTTATTCTTCAAAAGTATTTGAAGTTTAACTCCTATCAATCGCATGAAATACGTATTTTATGTATCAAAAACTTTATTAATGGCTTCAATTTTCGAGTTTACTTGTAGCTTAATATAAATATTTCTAATGTGTGTTCTTACAGTATCAACGCTTATAAATAGTTTTTCGGCTATTTCTTTATACCTATAACCCTTTGATAAAAGTTTTAGCAATTCCAATTCTCTTTTTGTGAGTTCTTCTGTATTCTTTAATGCTTTCTTTTCTTCTATATGCTGGAAAGAGGCAACCACTCTTCGCGCTATTTGAGTGTTCATTGGAGAGCCTCCTTTTACTAAGTCTTTTATTGATTCAACAATTTCATTCGGGGTAGTTTTTTTTAATAAATAGCCATTAGCACCTGCTTGAAGGGATTGGAATATTTTAGCATCATCTTCAAAAATGGTTAACATCAT
>JANMIV010000125.1:0-1146 GCA_031375995.1 Bacteroidota bacterium | reverse complement strand
GCTCCAAAGTTTGCAAACAGATGAATATATTTTCAGGGATAATGAGTTAGGCAAATTGGGCAAATTAAATCAATATTATTTTCCGCTAAGTAGTCATCATCAATATCAAGAATTGCCTTAATTGTTATTGTTGAATATGTTTGTGGCTTTTGCCTTTCTAAAATAAAATTCGGTACACATCTTCTATTTTGGCAATTGGCACTAATTCTATTTTTAAATTTTTTTGTTCGATGCCTTTCAAATTGTATTTGCTAATAAAAATTTTCTGAAAGCCAAGTTTTTCGGCTTCTGTAATGCGCTGCTCTATTCTATGCACGCTTCTTACTTCGCCACTCAATCCAATTTCGCCAGCAAATGCAAACAGTTGCGGAATAGCGGCATCTTCATAACTACTAAGCAAAGCACAAGCAATTGCCAAATCCATCGCAGGATCTTCTATTTTAATGCCTCCAGCAATGTTTAAAAACACATCTTTGGATCCGTAATGAAAGCCACCACGTTTTTCTAACACTGCCAAAATGAGTTGTAGTTTTCTAAGATCATAACCACTAACGGTGCGCTGTGGCGTGCCATACACTGCTTGGGTGACCAACGCTTGGGTTTCTATTAGTAATGGCCGAATACCTTCTAAGGTTGCAGAAATGGCTGTGCCGCTGAGGTTTTCTTCTTTTTGGCTAATAAGTATTTCGCTGGGGTTGCTCACTTGGCGCAGGCCGCCTTGCACCATTTCGTAAATGCCAAGCTCGCTGCTGCTGCCGAACCTGTTTTTGATGCCGCGCAAAATGCGATAGGTGTAATGCCGATCTCCTTCGAACTGCAACACCGCATCCACCATGTGTTCTAGCACTTTTGGCCCAGCCACCACTCCATCCTTATTGATATGCCCAATGATAAAAATTGGGGTGTTAGTCACCTTGGCAAAGCGAATCAATTCGCTAGCACATTCCTTTACTTGGCTCACACTTCCTGCGCTGCTATCCACAAATGGCGAATGAAGCGTTTGAATGCTATCAATAATTAAAATTTGAGGCTTTATTTTTTTGATTTCTGCAAAAATTGTTTGTGTATCTGTTTCGGTTAAAAGGTAAAATTGGTCATGTATAATTCCGATTCTTTCTGCACGCATTTTTATTTGTTGCATACTTT
>JANMIV010000083.1:0-7432 GCA_031375995.1 Bacteroidota bacterium | reverse complement strand
GTTAATGCAATAAAGTAATTTGAAAGTAAAAATCCTATATAATTATGATTCTGGTTTACATTTAGTTAATACTAAAATGCAAAAAGACCTGTAAATAGTGCATCTACAGGTCTTTTTTTTGCCAATAAAAATAAGGCAATTCCAACATTCTTAGCACCAATTAGCCTAAGACTATTGTGTTAGTATTAAAAATTAGCAACTAATTTTATCAACCCTGGTTTGGTGGCGACCACCTTCAAAGTGGGTGGTTAAAAACGTCATGACAATTCTTTTTGCCAATTCTATATCAATAAATCTGGCGGGTAAAGCCAATACATTGGCATCATTGTGTGTACGCGCCAATTTGCTTATTTCATCGGTCCAGCACAGAGCGCCTCTTATGTCTTGGTGTTTGTTTACTGCCATATTTACCCCATTGCCACTACCACAAATAATAATACCCAAATCAGTATCTTTATTTTCCACACTTTTAGCCAATGGATGTGAAATGTCTGGATAATCCATTGAGGCAGTGCTGTGTGTACCAAAATCGGTAAGGGTATAGTTTAAATCTACTAGCATGGCTTTAATTATTTCTTTGTACTCAAAACCTGCGTGGTCGGCTGCTATGGCTATTTTCATAATGCTATTTTTTTAAATTGTTTTTTTCTACTCCTTTGGCTATAAATATACTCAATTCATATAATAAGTAAAGCGGCAAAGCCATTAGTATTTGGCTGGCCATATCTGGCGAGGGGGTTAAAAGACCCGCTACTACCAGTATAATAAGGATGGCATGTTTGCGGTACTTATTCATTATTTTACTACCTAATATACCAATTTTAACCAAGAAATAGACCAGTATGGGCATTTCAAACATTAAACCACAAGCCAATGTAATGGTGGAAACAAAAGAAATATAAGATTCTAAGTTTATTTCATTGCTTACCAACTCACTTACTTTGTACGAACCCATAAACGTAACAGAAACGGGCGAAAGAAAGAAGTATCCAAAGGCAATACCAATAAAAAATAGCATGGAACTAAAAAACACCAATCCACGTGCATAGCCAATTTCTTTTTTGCTTAAAGCAGGCTTTATAAAACGCCAAAGTTGCCATAAAATATAGGGGAAAGCAATAATAATTCCTGCAATAAAGGCAATCCAGAGGTGTTGGGTAAACTGCCCAGTCATATCTATATTTTTCAGTTCGAAACTGATATTCTTAATACAATACTCGTCCGTGCCTTTTGCCCAATATGATAGTTTACACAATACACGGTAGCTCAAAAAATCAGCCCGCATAGGCCCAAAAATAATAATATCGAAAAGAATATATTTATTGAAAAATGCCACTACAGCACCCACAAGAACAGCAATAACAGCGCGCATTAAGTGGCTTCGCAGCTCATCAATATGGTCAAAAAAGGTCATTTCTTTTTTGTCGCTTATAGCGTCATCCGGCAACTGATCTAAAGACATATTTTGATTAAAATAGTGCGCGAATGTAGTAAAAAGGAATGTAACAAGTTAAAAACTTACAATTATCCTAAATCAACTCGGGTAACAGAAATTAACTGGCTGGCTTCTTTTATTTTGTTCATCAATTCCTCCAAGTGGTCTGTATCACTTACTTGCAAGGTAATATTGCCTTCAAAAGTACCTTCATTAGCTGTTACATTGATAGATTTCATGTTTACCTGCAATTGGTTGGATATAATGGCGGTAATGGTGCTTACAATTCCTACACTGTCAATCCCTTGCACTTTAATAGAGGTAAGAAAAGATTTATTACTATTGAGGCTAGAATTGGCCCAACGAGCTTTTATAATTCTATAACCATAATTACTCATTAAGCTAATGCCATTGCTGCAATTGGTTCGGTGTATTTTTACTCCCTCGCCTACGGTAACAAATCCAAAAATATCATCGCCAGGAATAGGGCTGCAACATTTTGCAAATGCATATTCTACGGGATCGCCATCGCCTATTATAACAGCATCTTTGGTAAGCGGTTTGCTGGTATAGCGTGGTTTGCTTACCTCTTCTGCAGCAGGTCTTTGTTTTTCTTGCTCCAGTATTAGTGCTATGTCTAGCTTGGTTCGGTCTATTTTTTCGGCTACTAGTTGGTAATAGAGTTCTGTAACACTGCTAAGTTTGTAATACTTAATAATGGCATTGAGGGCATCGCTCCCAAAAGGTATTTTGGCACTTTTAAATTTACGTTCGAGTATTTCCTTACCCATAGTAACAGAAAGGTTGCGTTCCTGTTTAAAGTAATCGCGTATTTTTGCTTTGGCTTTACTGGTAACCACCCAAGTAAGCCAGTCTTCATGGGGTTTTTGTTTGGTGGAAGAAAGTATTTCTACTTGGTCGCCATTGCCTAGCTTGTAAGTAATGGGCACTAATTTATTATTTACTTTAGCACCAATACATTTAGCGCCTAACTGGGAGTGTATTTCAAAAGCAAAATCCAATACGGTTGATTGAGCAGGTAGCTTTCGCAAATCACCTTTAGGTGTAAATACAAAAATTTCTTCTGCAAATAGGTTCAGTTTAAAATCGTCTAAAAACTCTACTGCAGAGCCATCCGCATTTTCTAACATTTCGCGTACACGGGCAAGCCATTGCTCTAAACCATTGTCGTTACTTTGTGTGCCATCTTTGTATTTCCAATGGGCGGCATAGCCTTTTTCGGCTATTTCGTCCATTCTTTCTGAGCGTATTTGCACCTCCACCCATCGGCCTTTAGGCCCCATTACTGTAGTGTGCAAACTCTCGTATCCGTTGGCTTTGGGAATACTTACCCAATCTCTCAATCTATCGGGGTTAGGCGTGTAAAAATCGGTTACGGATGAATATACTTTCCAACAATCACTTTTCTCGTTTTCGTATTCCGTATCTATAATTACCCTGATGGCAAACAAATCATACACCTCGTCAAAAGATACCCCTTGCTTCTTCATTTTATTCAAAATGCTGTGTATGCTTTTAGGGCGGCCTTTTATTTGGTATTTTATCCCATTATCATCCAATGCTTTTTGAATGGGTTCAATAAATTTTTTGATATATTTATTACGCTCTGCCTTTGTTTCTTGTAAGCGGTTTTTTACGTAGTTGTAGCTATCCGGATCAAGGTATTTGGTAGCCAAATCTTCCAACTCGGTTTTCATACTGTATAAGCCTAAGCGATGGGCTAAAGGAGCATATACATAAGCGGTTTCACTGGCAATTTTTAGCTGACTTTTGGCACTCATGCTCTCTAAAGTACGCATATTATGCAATCGGTCGGCCAATTTTATAAGTATTACCCTCACATCTTCGCTAAGGGTAAGGAGCATTTTTTTGAAATTTTCCGCTTGCAGCGATTTGTCTTGTTGGTCAAATACCCCCGATATTTTGGTAAGTCCGTCAATAATTTGGGCTACTTTATCGCCAAATTTCATTTTTACCAGTTCCAGCGTTATATCGGTGTCTTCTACGGTATCGTGCAAAAGAGCACATACAATGGAAGTAGTACCCAATCCAATTTCTTCTGCACAAATTTGAGCAACTGCTATGGGGTGCAGTATATAAGGCTCTCCACTTTTGCGCCTCATGGTTTTGTGCGCTTCTAAGCTTATATTAAATGCTTCGCGTATTATATCGCGGTTGGCTTTGGTTAAACCCACTTTGCAAGAGCGTAATAAATGTCTATAGGCTTTTACTATTTCTTCGTTTTCTTTATCTGTATCGTGTTGAATTTTCATACGCTAATTGTTTGTAAATATAGCAAGTTCATTTTATAGCGCAATCCTATTTGTATTGGTTTTGTAAACAAGTTAAATGAGCCATTGTCTAGTTTAATGATATTATACCAAATATCCGTATCATATACACATTTGGTATTAGAAGTTGGGCATTACACTCAATCCAAATAAGGCATAATCGTATTTTACAGGGTCTTTTTTATCTAGTTTTTTCAAATTTCCTGTCAGTTCCACTACCGCTTTCCAATCGCTTTGGGTTCTGCTTATCAATCCATATTGTAAAGCAGTTCTTTGCACATGCAGGTCAAGAGGAATCATTAATTGCGCTGGTTTTATGTGTTGCCATAGGCCAAAATCTACGCCCATTTCATCCTTCCGCACCATCCAACGTAAATACATACACAGCCTTTTGCAAGCCGAATTTTGTTGTGGTGAAGCAATGTGCTTTTGGGTTCTATTGGATAGGTGTTCTAAAGAAAAAAATAAGTTTCTAAATCCATTTAAAGCATTTTCTATATTGCTATCGCTGGCTTTTAATTGCTGGGTAAAGGCCGTTTCTAAACTATCATTTTTATGGTACCAAAATTGTAAAAAGGCTATAAAATACAAAAGGTCGGTATCATTAAAGGTTCTATGCTTAAAATCAAGCAGTTTTTTTAAGTCTTTTGCCGTGTGATGCATCACAAAATCATGCGGGGCATTATCCATTCTCTCCATCAATTCAGTGCCTTTGTTTATAATGGTACTGCGCTGCCCCCAAGCAAAAATGGCGGCAAACAGTCCTGCTATTTCTATGTCTTGTTTTTTACTAAATAAGTGAGGAATGGAAATCGGATCTAGCACAATAAATTCAAACTGGTTGTATTTACTTACTTGCTGGTTCAAAAACTTTTTTAAATCCGTCATACAGGCAATAAAAAGGGTATTGTGCAATAAAACAAGTTTCTGGTAGCTTAAAAAGGAAATTAATTCCAAGGATAACTTCCTTTTTTAAACATTCAACTACAATAAGTTAAATAGACAAAAAATAAGCATACATTTTAGGGTGTTTTTTCTTATTGTTGCCTAAAGAAAGCAATTATTTATTTTTTGTATGGAATTTAAAGTTAAAACTTTGGCAAGTTTAATGGCTTCTGGCGAAGAGGCTGAAATATTATTTTGGGTAGGTTGTGCAGGTAGTTTTGATGAGCGGGCGCAGAAAATAACCAAGGCGGTAGCTAAAATTTTGCACCATGCAGGAATTAAGTTTGCCATATTGGGTACGGAAGAAGCCTGCACTGGAGACCCTGCAAAAAGAGCAGGAAACGAGTTTTTGTTTCAAATGTTGGCCATGCAAAACATAACTACTATGAATGCGTATGGCGTAAAAAAAATAGTAGCCGCTTGCCCTCATTGCTTCAATACTTTAAAAAATGAATATCCAAGCCTAGGTGGCAATTACGAAGTAATACACCATACTACTTTAATTAACCAATTATTGGCCGAGGGCAAAATAAGCATAGAAGGCGGTGCTTACAAAGGCAATAAAATTACTTACCATGATAGCTGTTATTTAGGCCGTTCTAATGGCATATATGAAGCACCAAGAAATATTATAGAAAAATTGGATGTAGAATTGGTAGAAATGAAACGTTCCAAAGCCAATGGTTTGTGCTGTGGTGCTGGAGGTGCACAAATGTTTAAAGAAGCTGAAAATGGCAATAAGGAAGTGAATTTAGAACGTGCTGATGATATGCTGGAAACCAAAACCAATATAGTAGCTGCCGCCTGCCCTTTTTGTATGACCATGCTACGCGATGGCATAAAACACCATAACAAAGAGCAAGAAATTCAAGTGCTTGATGTAGCAGAATTGGTTGCCAATGCCATGGATTTATAGCATTCGGTAGTCATAAGTTTTCCCTAGTTTTTTATAAGTCTTTTAGCAACTCCTCAATGGATTGAAATGTTGGTCTAAACAGCACATTTGTTTGTAGGCAATTATTGCGCAATTGTGTGAGCATTTTTATACTGTTTTGCATAGCATCTGCTTGTTGCAAATTGCTTAGCAAATCATCCAATAAACACCCATACGCCCTTATTTCTATTTTTTGTATGGCTTCCGCTTCTTCTGATTGGGTATTGTAAAAAGTGGCTGCTCCAAAATCGCCTAATAAATGATTTCCATCTCCATCAAATAGTATATTATGCGCATATAAATCGCCATGATTAATGCCTGAGCTATGCAATTGGGTGCAAACGGATGCAATGCCTTTTGCTATTTTAAGTACTTGTTGTAAGCTAAAATTGGTGTTAGCATCAAACACATCGCGCGAGCATGATTGTAAACTAGGTGGATTTCCCAAATTACTAAAATGAGGAGGAATAAGGGACATTACAAGCCCATTATTTTGCTGTGGATGATTCTTTATTTTACCCAATACATCTATTAAGTGCGGGTGGCTTCCTGCTGCCAAGCAAGCATTCATTTCATTCACAGGTGAGCCATCACTTGTCATTTCGCCTTTAAATACTTTTACCGCCACTGCCATTTGCGTGTTTGGCATCCATGCTTTTGAAATAATGCCAGAGGCTCCCTGTCCCAATTGTTCTTGTATCTGTAGCTCTGCCCAATCTATTTCTGCAAGGGCGTTGGAAATTTGTTCCATTTCACTGCATGGGTTTCCTGCATAGGCTATCCACGAAAGTTTTGGTAACTGAAGTAACCATGTAGGCATTTGTTGCAGTGAATTGGCCGAAATCCGAATCAATTCCAAATTGTTACAGTTTTGCATTTCAGCAGGCAATTCCTTTATGCTATTCCCTGCCAGAGCTAATTTCTGCAGTCTATGGCATTTGCCAATAGATTTTGGAATGATGCTTATTTGGTTATTGGTTAAAATAAGCCAGCGGGTAATTGCTGGCAGTGATTATTCAGGAACTGTCTTTATTTTATTGGATTTAAATCCAATCATTTCTAAGTTTTTGCACTTGCCTAAAACAGCAGGTAATTCCGTGAAATCGTTGTCGGAGAAAAAAGCAATCTTTAGCTTTTGCAACTTATCAAAGTCTTCTGGCAGGCTACTTAAATGGTTATGCGATAAATCTAATATTTCTAAAGTGTCGGATAAATCAAGTATTTCCAGTGGGAATGTGCTTAAGCCGCAAGCTAATTTTACATGTTTTGATCCTTTTAATTCTCCTTGGGTAAGTTGTGCTAAAGTATGCATGAATTGGGCTGCAACTTAATTAATATTTTAACTGCAAACACAACTTTATTGGTGTTCTGAACAAAATTTATAATCGAACTGAGGTTATAAATAAAAAAGAGGCTTGTTTATTTAAATAATAGACATAGGTTTACAACCTAAATTTTTAAAAAACAAATACAATGGCAGAAGGAAAAGTAAAATTTTACAATGAAATGAAAGGCTTCGGATTTATTAGCCCTAGTGATGGTGGTGAAGACATTTTTGTGCACTCATCAGGCTTAGTTGACCGTATCAGAGAAAATGACGCAGTTACCTATGAGACAGAAAGAGGCAAAAAAGGAATGAACGCTGTTAGAGTGCAAGTAGTTAGATAATATTTTACTATAAAAGACTTTGACGAAACGCCACCTATTGTAAAATAGATGGCGTTTTTCTTTGTAATGAGGTATTAGCCATTTTCCTGTTTAGTGGATGAGTTGCCAAGTATTTTTGTTCATTTCTTTGGGCACGCC
>JANMIV010000080.1:0-7886 GCA_031375995.1 Bacteroidota bacterium | reverse complement strand
CAAAGTAGCAGGCCATGCAATGGTAATTATGTTTTTTATTTGCTCCCAATCTATACCAAAGTGCTTGGCTTTAATTTTAAGTATGCCATTGCCTTTTACCAAATGGTAGCATTGGTACAATACACCCGCACTGCGCCCAATTACGGTAGCAATGGCTGCACCCTTTAATCCCCATATATGAATAAAGATAGGGCAAAGCACTATATTGATAAAACTGGCAAGCCATAAACTTTTCATAGCCATGGCGGCATTGCCCGCCCCTCTATATATACCATTGATTAAAAACAATAAAATAATGGCAGCACTTCCTGCCAGCATTATTTGGGTAAATATGGCTCCATCGCGCACTACCTCTGCACTGGCTCCCATTAAAGTTAAAATGTCGGCCGCAAATACTACTCCTATTATACTAAATAGAAGGGTAAATACCAATGATAAAACAATGGCTTGCGCGCCTGCATGTGCGGCAGCATCGGTATTTTTTTCGCCAATTCTGCGGGCTACTATAGCCGTAGCAGCAGTGCTAAGGCCTATAGCCAAAGAATATACAATTGTAATAACCGATTCCGTTAGGCCAACGGTAGCAATGGCATTTTGTCCTAGCTTGCTCACAAAAAACATATCTACCACGGCAAATATGCTTTCCATACTCAATTCCAAAATCATAGGAATAGCCAATAAAAATACCGCTTTTTTGATACTGCCTTGGGTATAATCCTGTTCTTCTCCATTGAGGGAGAGTTTAATGGCATCAATATACTTTTTCATATAATCGGCCAAATATAGAGAAAGCGGTTTTAAAATTTCCCATCCGTTTGGTAATATTTGCTACGCTGCGCCTTATAGTACTTAGTTGTCAGTTGATGGTTGTCAGTTGTCAGTTGGCAGAAAGCAATTGACCATTCTCCCTTGTCAATTCTCCATTATTCATTATTCATTATCAATTATCTATCGTCCATGGTCTTATCAACTATCAACCATATTCCACCCTCCTTTTTGCCATTTAAAAAAATATATTCAGCTAAATTGTAAATAATTTTTACATTGCCCCCTCTAAAATATATTTGAATAATGAAGAAAATAATTACCAGTGTGCTCATTTTGTTGATGCTAGGTGTAAAAGTATCAAAAGCCGATGAAGGCATGTGGTTGCCATTGCTCCTGCAAGAGAACTATGCCGACATGAAAAAGAAAGGATTAAAGCTAACAGCCGAACAGCTTTACAGTGCCAACAACTCCAGCATGAAAGATGCTATAGTATGGTTTGGTGGCGGTTGCACAGGCGAGGTTATATCTAACCAAGGTTTAGTGCTTACCAACCACCATTGTGGTTACGATGCCATAGCCGGTAAATCAACCCCGCAAGACAATATACTCGACAATGGATTTTGGGCAAAAGACAAAAGCCAAGAAAAACCCATTGAAGGACTTACCGTAGCCTTTGTAAAAAGCATAAGCGATGTAAGTGCCAAAGTAATAGAAGCAGTAAAAGGCATGGACGAAAAAACCCGTGCAGCTAAATTGCCTAGCATATACAAAAAAATAGTAGAGGAAGCTACCGCTGGCACAGGCTACGAAGCTTTGGTACGCGAAATGTACAAAGGCAATGCCTATTATTTATTTGTACTAGAGCGTTTTACCGATATACGCTTAGTAGGCACACCACCCCAAAATATAGGTAAGTTTGGTGGCGAAACCGACAATTGGATGTGGCCACGCCACACAGGCGATTTCAGCATGTTTCGCATATACAGCAACAAAGAAGGCAAACCAGCCAAATACAGTGCAGACAATGTGCCTTTTGTACCTAAGCACTCTTTGCCTATTAACTTAAAAGGCATTAAAAGTGGCGATTTCTCTATGATAATGGGTTTCCCTGGCCGCACCAACCGCTACGAGTTTAGCAAAGGCGTACAAATAATTACTGATAAAGTAGATCCAACCATAGTAGCCCTGCGCGATATACGCTTAAATGCATGGAGAGCAGAAATGAACAAAGATGTAGATGTACGCTTAAAACTGTCGTCAAACTTTGCATCCATAGCCAATTACTGGAAGTTTTTTAGAGGCGAGTATGAGCAATTGAAGAAAAATAAAGTATTTGAGCAAAAACAAGCCGAAGAAAAAGCTTTTGGCAAATGGGCTGCCGATAAAGATGAATACAAAAACCTATTGGCCGATGTAGATAAAAACTTTGACGATTACAGAGCTATAAGCCAACAACGCACCTTTTTAAATGAAGGCATATTGGCACCAACCATTAGTAGTTTAGTAGGTTTGGCTATGGCCATGGAAGATGCAGCCGCCAAAGGCGATGAAAAACAAATAGCCGCTTTACAAGAGCAGTTAAAATCGGCCTTAGCCGAAGACTATCCGTACAGCAAAGCCATCGTAAATGCCGATAAGCGCATATTTGATAGTATATTATTGTATTATTACAACAATGCCCCTAAAGACCAACAAGCACCTTTAATGGCCGAAATTATAGCCAAATACAATAACAGCAATCCAGCAGCAGCCATCAAAGCATATACAGATGAAGTATTTGCCAATAGCTTATTTGCCGATATAAAAATGGTAGAAGCTTGGATAGACAATCCGCGTGTAAGCGTATTGCGCAACGATATAGCTTACAAGCACGTAAAAGCCTTTAGAGAGCACTATGTAAATAACTATAAAAGCAAAGTAGATGCCTTTACTGAAAAAAGTACTGCACTAGGCCGTAGCTATATAAAAGGTTTAATGGAAATGCAAAAAAACCGCAAGTTTTATCCTGATGCCAACTCTTCACTGCGCTTAACTTATGGTTCAGTAAAAGCCTATGGCAAATACCAGTTAATTACCAATTTAGATGAAGTAATAGCTAAAAACATCAAATATGCTGATCAGCCAGATAAAGAATTTACCATTCCTGAAAGAATGAAAGAACTGCACAAAGCCAAAGATTATGGTCGCTATGCCTTAAAAGATGGTAAACTACCAGTAGCCTTTTTAACAGACAACGATATAACAGGAGGTAACAGTGGTAGCCCGGTAATAGATGGTGAAGGACAAATAATAGGTTTGGCTTTTGATGGCAACTGGGAAGCCATGAGTGGCAATATCCATTTTGACCCTGCTAACAAGCGCACTATATGTGTAGATATACGCTACGTATTGTGGTTAATAGACAAGTTTGGCCAAGCACCGCATGTAGTAGCGGAAATGAATATAGTACAATAATATAAAATAATATACCCATGAAAAGAATAGCAACCCTACTTGTATTGGCTTTATTTATAGCCGCTTGTGGTGGCAATGACCGTAGCAAGATGCCCGCAACTGGAACTTTTGGTACGCCTATAAAAACAGATACCGTAAAAACAGTAAGCGATGTACTGGTTTTATTGGAAACAGAAAACAATATACCCGTAGTAGCAAGCGGAGCCATAGAAAGCTATTGCAAAGGCGAAGGCTGCTGGCTTGCTTTGGAAAATAAGGGTGGAGAATCTTTGTTGGTAGAAGTAGCCGAAAAAGCTTTTGTGCTCCCTATGAATATTGACGGAAAAATAGCCACCGTACAGGGCACTGCCGTAAAAGAAGAAACACATGGCAAGGCAGAACTGAAAATAATAGCCACCGGCATTACCATTCAGTAAGCATCCATTTTTTTAAGAGCATCCGTTGGCGTTAAAGCTGGCGGGTGCTTTTTTGTTTAATGGACGATGGTTGATGGACGATAGACGATAGACCACAGACGATAGATTATGAACCATAAACTATGGACTATGGACTATGAACTATAAACTATGGACTATAAACTATGGACTATAAACTATAAACTATGGACTATCAACCATCAACTAACAACTATCAACTATTTCATATAAAATTTCTTACTTTCGCCATTCTTATATTTATGCTACAAAAGTTAAGTATTAAAAATTACGCAATTATAAAACAGGTTGATATTGAGTTTCATAAGAACTTTAACATCATAACTGGTGAAACAGGTGCGGGAAAGTCCATATTAATGGGTGCTTTGGGTCTTATATTAGGCGATAGGGCAGACGCTAAATCCATTATGACGGATGAAGAAAAATGTATAATAGAAGCCCAGTTTTACATTAAACAATACAAGCTAAAGGGCTACTTTACTAGCAATGAGCTTGACTATGATGAAACCTGCATTATAAGGCGAGAAATAACCGCCAATGGCAAATCGAGGGCATTTATAAACGATACGCCCGTAACCCTAAACCACTTAAAAGATTTAGGCAGTTTGCTGATAGACATAGTAAGCCAACACAAAACATTGGCCTTAAACGACAATGCCTTTCAACTGAATGTAATAGATGCCATAGCCGATAATGATGACGCTTTAAATACCTATAAAACAGCATTTCAACAGTACAAAAAAGACGAAAAGCATTTGGCTGAACTAATCGAACGAGAAGCTAAATCGAGGCAAGACGAGGATTATTTTAAGTTTATTCTAAACGAATTGGTAGAGGCCAATTTAAAGCAAGAGGAGCAGCAGGAGCTAGAAACACAGTTGAATATACTAAGCAATGCCGAGCAAATAAAAGAAATCACCTACCATGCTTACGCGGGCTTAGATGCTGCCGAACCTAGTTTAATAGACCAATTGCGCAGCATAAAAAACAGTTTAGTACCCGTAAGCAAGCACAATACCGCCTTTGTTGATTTAGCGCAGCGTATAGAGCAGTGCATAGTGGAGCTAAAAGATGTAGCAGCCGAATTAGAAACCCTATCTGAAAAAACCAATGCCGACCCTAAATTGCTAGAAAGCATTGACGAAAGACTGCAACTGTTGTTTGCACTGCAAAAAAAACACAGGGCAGCTAGCAATACCGAATTGCTTCAACTACAGCAAAAACTGGAAGATGATTTATTGCAAATAGGCTCATTGCAGCACGAAATAGAGCAGCAACAAAAAACACTGCTTGCCTTAAAGGAACAACTAATAGGCTATGCACAAGCCATCAGTAAAAAACGCAGCCAAGTAATAAGCATGGTAGAGCAAAAAGTAAAAAGCCTACTAGCACAAGTTGCCATGCCCGATGCCGCCTTGCAAATAAACCAAACCGTATTGGAAGCAGCGCAAATGAACCTAAATGGTATTGATAAAATTGAATTTATGTTTGCCGCCAATAAAGGTTCTCAATTTCAACCCATAAGCAAAGTAGCCAGTGGGGGAGAGTTGAGCCGCTTAATGCTCTGCATTAAATCGCTTATAAGCGAAAAAGTAAACCTGCCAAGCATAGTGTTTGACGAAATTGATACCGGTATTAGTGGCGAAGCCGCTTTAAAAGTATCGCAAGTATTGCAGAAACACGCTACCAAGCACCAGGTAATTGCCATTACTCATTTGCCGCAAATTGCAGCCAAAGCCGATGCTCATTTTAATGTACACAAACAAATAATTGGCAATAAAACAGTGTCAAATATTAAATTACTTGGTAAATCGGAACAGATTCAAGAAATTGCCATTATGTTAAGTGGCAATAACCCAACAGAACAAGTAGTATTGGCTGCAAAAGAATTAATGAGCAACTAAAACCGAATGAAGGCTATTTTTTTAAAATACAATCAACACCTATTGCTATTTTTTTTATGGCTTTGGGTAATTGGTTTATTTGTAATAGATAGTATGCGCGCTTTGCCAAGCATTGCTATGATTGGTTTTTCGGCAGTTGGTTTGCTATCTGCTCACCCCAAATATTGGTGGAGGAATTACATAGCCAATAAGCGACTTTGTGTTTTAGGGATGGTTTTTGCGGTAGTGCTACCCTCTGCATTGTATTCTAATAATCTCTATTATTTTAGTCAGAAAGCAATGCTGTTATTGCCCTATTTTTTATTGCCCTTTGCTTATACCCAAAGCAAAGGCTTTACCACAAAGCACAAACAATGGTTGTTATATACCTTTTGTATAGGTGTAATAATTACAGCAATGCAAGCATTGGTATATTATTACCAAAATACTTTAGAGGTAAATCAAGCCTATTTAGAGAGCAGAGTAATGCCAACAGCAGTGGCTCACCATCCTACTTTTAGCTTAATGAGTGCTTTGGCAATCTATATTTTCTATTATAATGTTAAAATTACCTCAAATAGGAGTTTACAAATAATCAATATACTTGCTGCTGCCTTTCTCATTGTATTTATACATGTATTTTCTGTTAGAGCAGGTTTATTGGCTTTTTACCTACTTATGCTATTGGCCATATATGAGCAATTAGCCATTTATAAAAAGGTAAAGTTGGTTATTCTTATGGTCGTACTTTGCGGTTCTATAGCCGTTTCTACTTGTTTTTTTTCCCCAACCATTCGCAATAAAATTATCAATACACAAAACGATATAGATACCTATGCAGAAGGAGGAAGTGCCAATAACCAATCATTGGGTAGCAGAATTATTTCCTATAAAAATGCCATTGAAATAACAAACACCACCTCTTGGGTGTTTGGCTGCGGCTTAGGCGATATTGAGGATTTAAATAACCAGATTTTCGAAACCAAGTATCCTGATATAACTAAAAAGATAATTCCTCATAACCAATTCCTATTTTTTTTAGCTGCAATTGGTATTTTAGGTGTATTGGTGTTTTCAGTTGCTTTTTATATGCCTTTGTATAAAAACTGCAAAAATTTCAATCTATTGGCTCATTATATAGTAATAACGGTTGCCTTTTTAATTGAGGCATTTTTGCTTACACAATTAGGTGTAGCCTTTTCCTTGTTGTTTCTACTCTTGTTTGTAAATAACAATAAACAGCTTGCTAGCTAAATTTTGTTCTTTATTGGCTATACGTTTTCTTTTGCAATTTCCTTTACTGCTTTAAAAATTTCTTCAAAAAGTACTATTCAACTTTTACAATAAAATAGCTTGTACTACGTTTAGCAAAACACACCATTGTTTTAAACGGAATGCATATATATAGTTCAATTTTACTGTTCACCTTTTTTGCTTGCCAGCCGAGTACCACTGAAGTTAATTTACCAGTAAGAATTCCCATTAGTGCAAATGCAAAACCAGTTTTAAACTACAAGCAATTACAAGCAAAAGCAAAAAAAGCTCTTCAATATTGTAAAGCCAATAAATTAAATACCCAATTTGCTGTTTTAATTGATATGAGCAGGCATTCAGGTTTAAATAGGTTTTATATATGGAGTTTTGCAAAAGACACTTTTACACATAGTTTTCCTGTAAGTCATGGTTGTGGCAACAATGCATGGGGTAGCGATGAATCAAAGGAAAACCCAGTATTGAGTGCTAAGGATGGAAGCCATTGTACCGCATTGGGTAAATATAAAATAGGGGAGAGAGGCTATAGCAATTGGGGAATACATATTAAATACCTAATGCACGGTTTGGAGCCTACCAATAAGAATGCACTCAGTAGGCAAATTGTTTTTCATGGTTGGGATGCTATTAGCGATGTGGAAACTTTTCCAAATGGTACGCCAGAAGGATGGGGTTGTCCTGCTATTTCTAATAACAACATGTACATAATGGATGAGCAATTGAAAGGGCTTACTGTTCCAGTATTAATGTGGATATTTAACTAAAAGGCACTCGTTACTGCAATGTGCTATTTATAAACAGTAACTGTGTAGTATTTCTATTTGGGTCTTTACAGATAATAAAGGTATAATAGCAAAAAATAGTTGGTAAAATCGGCCAAAAGCCTTTTCCACAAAGGGATTGAGAGAAGCATATTGAAAACGTTTTCAATATGCTTTTTTTGTTGATGAAAAACTCAAAAAAAAGTCGTGTTGGGGATGTAAAAGTTTAGATGTTATAAAGTGGGGAACGCAGAATAATAAGCAACGATTTAAGTGCAAAAATTGTGGTTTATTGTTTACTAGGCAGAATAAAA
>JANMIV010000079.1:0-1720 GCA_031375995.1 Bacteroidota bacterium | reverse complement strand
GTGGTATTATCACCTAAAGTCCAGTTGTTGCTAATGCTGTTTAAACTGGTATTGGTAAATACAAACTGGTTATTACGCAAGCATTGCATGGTATCGTTGATGGTAAAATTAGCTGTAGGCGTTACTTTTACTGAAATATTGCGGGTAATAGAGTCCACGCAATTATTGTTTGAAGTAACTAATAGTTTTACCATTCTAGTGCCTGAATCGGTATATATTTTACTTGGTGAGGTAATGTTAGAACTGGTATTGTCGCCAAATTGCCAATTATAATTTAAAGTTCCTGTACTTATAGTTGAGGTATTATTAAAGATAACATTATTGGGAATGCACACGGAACTTGGGCTAGTAAAATTAGCTACTGGTTTAGGATAGGTAGTTATATTTTTAGTAATACTAGAATCGCTGCATCCTGCATTGCTTATTACAACTCTAAATGCAGCAGTAGTATCAGTAAATAGGCTATCATTCATAGCGTTGTTCAATACATTGCCATTGATAAGCCACTTAAAACTTAAACTTGCATCATTGGGTAAAGCCCGTAATAGTAACAACCTCCCTTTGCAGTTAGAATTACTAGCACTTACTATAGTAGCTTGACTAAAACCAGGAAGCACTGTAATAGGGTAAGGTGTAGCAAAGGCTAGCGCATCACTTGAAGCACGCAATCTTATGGAATAATTATTCCCAACTTTTAATCCACTTGGAATAGTAATAGCAATAGTACCATTGCGGATGGTATCCATTTTAGTTCCTATTACAGTTGCATTGGCAAAGGAACCTGCTGAATCCGACAGATCTGCTGTAAAAACATTACCCAAAGCCAAATTTGCATTAGCACTATAAGTCATATTAATGGGACTATTTCTATTATTACAAAATGTATTTTGAGTACCACTTTGTATGGTAATATTTCTGTCACTTACCTTAATATTAATACCTCTAAAAACAGAATTGGGAAGAGGGCAAAATCTATCCATTCCTCTTGCGGTAAATGTGTGTGGCTGCTCCCTTACTGCAGAAATAGGTGGTGTCCAACAAAATTTAAAACTATCGGCTTTAGGGCCACTGATGCCTATATAATTAGCCACCCAAGTAGCATTGGCCATGGCAGTATTAAATGGCCTAGGGTTATTCCACGTTAAAGTGGTAGTATCGGCAATGATAACTGAAGGGCTTGTTTGACTTTGGTCTTCTGCTACTATATCTAAACAGATCTGTTGCCCCGCAAAAGCAGAAAAGGATTGGGAGGTTTGCAATACTCCATTTCTGTATATTTTTATTCTTGGTGGTAAATTATCGGGACATAATCTTGTTTGAAATTGCACATCTCGTCTGGTAGTGCCTACATTTACATAAACACCACTTACTTTCCTCCATTGTGTTACTTCTATTACCAAATTAGATAGAAATATCCCTTGTGGGCGAAACAATACATCACCCGTTATGGGGTCAATGCGCAAGCCAACGGGGTATGGCGCATTTGTATTAGGAGCGCCCAAATAATTAAAAGGATAGCCCGCATTGAAAGGTGGATTCCAAGTTACTCCCACGCCCGGTCCTTGATGAATTGCGCGTGGGCCGGGAGTGGGGCCTCGGTGCGGAAATACTTGCGATAGGTGCCAATCCAGTCGGTGGCGATCTCTTCCTGGGCGGTGGCTAACTCCAGCCTACCGTTGCAGACCATGGTCCTTAGATAGTCCTCGAGCGCATCCTTCAC
>JANMIV010000053.1:0-6338 GCA_031375995.1 Bacteroidota bacterium | reverse complement strand
AAACTACCATTGTATATAAATATATCCTTTCTCCCATTTCCATTAAAGTCCATAGGGATAAAAGCATCTACTCTACCTAAAGCAAGGGGAGTGTTTAGTCCCGAACCATATTTATTTAAATACTTATCTCCAGAAAATGTTGCTAATATGGTATTTTGATTGATATTGGTAATATCACTTATCTTTTCCATTAAATCAGGCAAGCCATCACCGTCTAAATCCAAATAATAAGGCGTAACCAATTTCACTCTAAAATCAGGTGACGGTGAGCTACCGTACCACCCAGATATAAAATTATTGGTGAGTTCAAATCTGTCAAAAACAACTTTTCCATTAACATCAGTTTTTAGTTTACTTCTAAATAGGTGGTATCTATAAGTAACCCAACTACTATTTGTAATAAGAACATCTACTGTTTGTACCATTAAATCATCGTCCCCATCGGCATCTATATCAGTAACTGTTATATTACAAATATTATTAAAGCCTACATTACCACTTATCATTGGAGTACTATTGAACTTTTTATTGTTACCCGTGGTCCATATACCAAAAGTATTGGTACTTTGCAGTAAGTTATTATTAGCAGCATCCAAAGTTCCGTTTATCAATAGTAAATCTGTTTTTCCATTTCCATCAAAATCGCCTATTGCCTTAAAATCGGTATTTTTACTTATGAGTTGTCCTTTAAGCCTCACATCCGCCTCATCGGGTGCCCAATTAAACACCACTGGAGGGCGTTCCACCCCACTGCTTGTTTGTTTTATTGAAAGCAACATATTGCCTGCATATTCACAATAATATTTTTCTACTTCAGTAGTACCATTCATACATTTAATAGTATTTAGTATGTATTTATTGCGATTATACCCACCATTAATAAGAATTGTATTGTCGTAACCAGAACCCGAAATATCATCATAAAAAAACTTTAACGAGTAATTGGGAGCAAGGAAAGATGCGGGAGGATTGGTGGTGTTAGCTCCCCCTAAAGTGCGATCAAAGCCATTGTATTTAATTTCGTCTAATTCCATAGTGCCCGTTTTATAAATATATTGCATAAAATTGCCATATTTATCATATTGCATGGATAGTAAGTAGGCCAAAGGTTCTGTAAAAGTACCATTATTCAATCTAAACATTTGTCCATATACAAGTAGTCCACCATCTTTTTGCTCAACCATAAATAAAGAAGAAGTTGCATTCCAATAATAAAAGGTAATACGTGCAAAAATATCTACCTCCGTTCTGTAAACACTGCCGTTGGCTCCATAAGTGCCACTTATAAGTATTAGTTTATTGCCATCTAAGTAAAATTTATCTTTGCTATTGTCGTGTTTTATGCCCTCCTGCACTTTATTGTCCAAGTGGTAATTGCTTCCACCCCTGCTTATGGCACTTTTGCCTGTTATACTCATGTTTTGCCCCACTATTCCATTGCCACTGGTTTGGCTATAAGCTATGGCTATTTGCGGTTTCATTCCGTTTCTGCCGGTAAGGCATTCTATGGGTATATTGGCTTGTGCAGTGCCCATATCGCTTACGTTTACATTTATATTTACAAAACCAGTATTGTTTTGTGCTTGGGTATATATACAGGCATATAAGCCTATTAGTATTAGTACTATCCGTTTCATGTTAGTTGCTGGCTTTTATTATTTTATAGTAATATGTTTTTCCGTTTAGGTTTAGTTTAAGCATATACATGCCGTCCATCAGGTTGCTCATGTCTATTTGCTCATTATTGCCCAATACACTGCGGGTAAAAATAAGTGCACCTGTGGTAGCGGTAAGTGTATAGGAAAAGCCATTGTTGGCTTTTTCCGCGTTTAAAACCGCTATTTTTATACTGTTATGGGTGGGGTTAGGGCCTACTTCTAGTAGCATACTGGCAGCAGTATTATCCTCTTCCGCAGGTTTTTCTTTTATTAAATCATCGGGGCTCATTTTAGAAAACACCATTAGCGTAGTTACCGTGCGAGTTATTCTATTGCCATTGGCATCGTAAGTATATTCCATTTTGTGGGCAGGAATAGTTTGTGCAGCCAACTGTATATGGCTGCCAATAAAAAGAGCTGCTATACTTAGCAGGGTATATAAAATATTTTTTTTCATGGTATTTCGTTTATTTTGCATCATAGTCTATTGGATAAAACTTTACATAGCTTATACCGCCTTTTACAAATATTGGTATCTTAACTATTACCCTTTTGGCACCTGGTGTAGTAGGAAAAAGAACCGCTTTTAGTTTTACCGTTTCCCCTGGTAGTATTTTTTTAGTGGGTATGTTCATCTCTATACAAATACAATTGGGCTCTGGCTTACCTAAAAATACCTCATCGGGGTTATTGTTTTTATAGTCTAAATCAACCGTATATTTCTGTCCTATTTTTAATGGACTAACTCCCAGTGCACTGTTGGCATCGGTAGCTGCAGCAGTAACGGTAAGTACTTCTATGGGTTCATAGTCGCTTACATACACTACACTGTCCATAGAATCTAGGGCTATATAATTGGCCATTTCATCAATAGGTGGATTGTCGCCCCCTTCTTCTTCCTGTGCTTGCACGCTGCTAAGTGCAGCAAAAAAAAGGAGTACACTGCATATAAGCAGTTTGGCATGGCTTAAAAGTAATGTGAGTACTTTTATATGGTTTGGTTTTTTCATAATTAATAATTTATTTACAAGAAATTTTATTTTCAATTATATTAAATTTTATATTGCATTCGCAAACATTAAATTATTCACATTATGAATACACTCCCTCAAACCCCAATAAAACAAGCATTATTATCTCAAAAAATTGCTGCTATTATAAAGGAAAAGCGTAGCCAATTACAATTTAAACAAGAAATAGTAGCCAAGGAAATAGGCATGTCTCAAGCCAATTACTCTAAAATAGAAAATGGATTGGTGGGTATAGATATAGATGCTTTGCAGCAAATATGTGAATGCTTGCAATTGTCGCTTTTAGGCGTCATACTATTGGTAAAAAATAATTAATACCATTTATAAAATGTAACGTAATGTTAATATACATAATTTTTAACTAAAGTATAAAAAGTGCGGATGCGTAATGCTAAAAATGCAGCGTAAAAGTGCATCTTTGCTTACGGTTACTGTTTTCACCAAGCGTGCAGCACTCGCTAGCATCTTGCTAGTGAGCGTTTAGCAGGCGTCCCGCCATTACTATACTTATACAATACATTATACATTTTTGCTTACGGTTGGTGTTTTCAACAACCTAGTGCACCGCGCTAGCCAGCAAGTGCAAAGGTATAGGTGAGGCAAAAGCGGATTGCAACTCCAAACCAAAAGGCAAAACACATTACAACAATGTATTGCCCCATTACACAGTAATAAATCCCATTACAATAATTAGTATTTTTATTACAAAATGGTAATTTTTGTTACAACAATATATTACTCCATTACGCAGCAGTAAATCCCATTACAATATTTGGTGTTTTTATTACAAAACGGTAATTTTTGTTACAACAATATATTGCCCCATTACAGAGCAGTAAATCCCGTTACAATAATTGGTGCTTTTATTACAGAGCAGTAAATTTTCTTACAACGATGTATTGCCGCGTTACGTAGCAGTAAATCCCATTACAATAATTGGTACTTTTATTACAGAGAATTAAATTTTATTACAACGATGTATTGCCGCATTACGCAGCAGTAAATCCCATTACAGTAATTGGTGCTTTTATTACAGAGCAGTAAATTTTATTACACTAATTTGTTTATGCATTCCGTTACAGTAAAGAATATGCATCCATTTTCTTTTGTCATCATTTTTATACCAAACAATAAAACCAATACTTACCATGAACGAAAACAAGAACATGCCACATAATGGGCAACTCCTTAAACACTTAATGGACGAAAAGCGTTTTACCCAATCGCAATTGGCACATCTTTTGGGCACACAAAATGTAACTATATTAAGGCTTCTAGCAAAAGAGAGTATTACTAGCCAATACCTTTGGAGGCTAAGCAAAGCCATGAATATTAATTTGTTTAGCGTTTTGGCACAATTACACCCTACAAACTCCCCAACTACTAAAGAAAT
The DNA here is from genome assembly GCA_031375995.1 of Bacteroidota bacterium. Classification (GTDB taxonomy): domain Bacteria; phylum Bacteroidota; class Bacteroidia; order UKL13-3; family UKL13-3; genus JAAFJM01. The sequence goes on along the minus strand of JANMIV010000053.1, from coordinate 2,256 downwards.
AGAACTCGAAAAACAAGTATTGGATTTACAAAAACAAGTAGCCCTTTATAGAGAATTATTGAGAAAATAAAACTAAACTGGGTTCAATGCGAGCAAGTGCGGTAACATAAACTGCTTTGGAAAAGATACTACTTATTTGATTTTTCGCACTCGTTCGCATCTTGTGCGAGTGAGCATACCGATACGCCTCTGGCTGATTCACTTCCATTTCAAAACTGTATTACTGTTAAAGGGGTAAAATATTTGCCCTGCCGTAAATATCATTCGTCATAAGTAGTTATTCTAAATTCACTCATAAAATACAAGGCAAAACGACAATTTATTGTGTAAGCAAATAATGGCGGGACGCCCATTAAATGCTCACTCGCAAGATGCTAGCGAGTGCGATTCCAATACTTAAACTGCTTTGGCAAAGATACTGCTTGCTTTATTTCTTGTTTGATGCCATGAAAACATCAATCTAGTATTCTTCCTGTTTGGACTGTTGTCCTGTTAAACTATTGTTTTGCAAGTCAATAATTTTTCCCAATACTTCATTGGTTTGCTTTAGCTCATGTATTTTAAAATACCACATTATTAAACCTCTTAAAAGCAAAAATAAGCCAATCATTATAGCTAAAACTAATAATATGCCACTGGTATATGCTATCATATTTAAAATGTATTACTTACTCTTTACAGGATTTTCAGTATTTAACTCCTTTTACAACAATTCAAAGTAAGGAAAGAAAAAACTAAAAAGATATAGGGAAAACACTACATTTTTATAGGAAAACACTCTTTTTAGGTAGGGTAAACACTCTTTTTTATTAATATTTTCTTAATTCATAGCACTTATAAGCAACAATAAAATTCCTTCATCATGAAAAATAGTGTTAAGCAGGTGATAGAAACTTGGGAGAAATGTTCACCTTTTTTTTATCACAAAGTAAAAAATGAGGGGTTTTCACTATAGGTTATTACCAAAACTTTTTAGAGAATTGCATTTAAAGTTTGAAACGAATACAAAAAGTAGTGGTAAATACAATAAACCTTAATTAAATAAACATATGAATGCAATAGTAAAAAGCTTAGAACTAGCTTACGCTAAAAGGAATGTAGCAGTGCCAGAAATGCTCACCAACTGCTCAAAACAACAAGCCAAATATGATAAAGTACGGCAGATATTCAACAGGAATTTTCAGTTTCTGCCTGCTGTTATTATTATGTGCGAAACAAGCGACCAAGCAAGTGTAGCAGTAACCTTTACTAACCAAAATGCGCTTACCTTGCGGGTAAGATCTGGTGGACATGACCATGAAGGAGAATGCACGGGTACGGACACCATTTTATTAGATTTATCAAAAATGAACAAAGTAAAGGTAGAAAATGGTCTTGCTTATATTCAGCCTGGCATACGTTTTCAATCGCTTACTACTAAGTTAGCAGAAAAAGACGTAATGGTACCGCATGGTACTTGTGCTACTGTGTGCATAGCAGGCTTTACTTTAGGGGGAGGTTGGGGGCCTTGGACACGTAAACACGGTATGTGCTGTGAAAGTGTGGTGGGAGCAACTATAGTATTGGGCGATGGAACCATAAAAGAGTTAAGACAAGAAAATGAACAAGATTCAAAAGGTTTACTTTGGGCCATCAAAGGTGGTGGCGGTTTTAGTTATGGTATTGTAACAGAATTTGTGATTCAAACTTTTGAACTTCCTCCAGTGCTTATTAAATTTCAAATCGAGTGGAATAAATATAAATATATGTCAAAGTTGGCACACTTTGCCGTAGAACGAACCACGCCCACTATTCAGGTGCTTTCTAATTGGGAACGAGTAATTGCTAAAACTGGAGCAGCATTTGATAAGTTGGTAGGGACCAACCTTAAAATTTCTGCCAGAACCCAAGCTGATGATGAAATATTTGATGCCAATACCGTATGTAATAATGCCATTATGTATGGCTATTGGGAGGGCGATGAAAAAAGCTTAAAACACTTTGTAAAAGAACAGTTTGCCAATACAGGAAGCTATAAACTGTCAATACTTGGAACTGGTGGAAGCTTGCATAAAAACGAAAAATATGGCGATAATTTAATGAGTTCTTGGGATCGATTCTCATTCCATAACATAAGCTTACTAACACAAGGATTAGAAGGTACTCCTTTTCCTCCAGATTTAGATAAACCAGCTCCTCATAAAATTACTTCTCGTTTAGTTAATTCAACTGGTTTGGGTGTAGCCGGACATAAACAACTATTACAAAGTTTATCAT
>JANMIV010000031.1:0-6032 GCA_031375995.1 Bacteroidota bacterium | reverse complement strand
AGCCGCTTCCACCTTTTCAACTTTTTTATCTATACCAGTTAATGGCATTGTTTTAGCTGCAAGAGGCATTATAAAAAGAAATGATAATAAGATAAATGTACTGATTAGGTTTTTCATATTGATAAGGTTAAACTGTGTATTGTTTAACTATTCAAATTTGGATATAAAACCTGCTAAGAAATTACATAAATACAGTGAATAGTTATACTTTTCACTGTAATAAATATTCATTAAAATAGTGTATTTATTACTACATTCTCTCCATATACCATTTTACTTCTAGCTCTGTTTTTTGTTGTGCTAAAATATAGTTTATGTTTTTTTGTAAGCGCATAAATGCCGTTTCGCTTTTTACTACATAATCGTAAGCCAAATGGTGCATGCAGTTAACAGCTACATCAATTTTATCTTGGCTTGATAGCATAATGACAGGAATATCCTTATTGAATTGTTTTATTTTATCTAATGTGTCAATTCCTGTCATTGCATGTTTTTCTATACCATCCAAATGGTAATCCAAGATAATAATACTTGGTTTTTGAAATAAATTTTTGATGCAATTTTCACCAGTACTAATAGTTTTTACATCAAAATCAGTTTGCTGCAAAAATTCAATTTCAAGTGATTTTAAAAAAACGGCATCATCATCTACTAAAAATAGGCTTGTTTTATTTTTGTTCATTTGTTTTGTTTTTAATAATTTCAAAGGCTTCCTGAAGTTCTTTGCACGATTGAGTGCAAACGGTTTCTAATTGCATTACCAAATCACTTATTCCATCTGTTTGTTGCTGATTGATAGCATATTCCTGTATTTTTTTGGCCATATTTTCAAATTCGCTACTAATACCCATAATGGAGAAGGATGGAATCATTTTATGTATGGATGATCTAAGTGTTTCCCAATCTTTGCTAGCTAAACTATTTTTCATAGCAATAATGAGTGGTGGTGTTTGCACTAAATAAAGTGAAATCATTTCCATCATTAATTGGGGATTTGATTTGGTTCTATGATTCAAATAACCCAAATCAATGTATTTAATTTTTTCTAGGGTTAAAATGGCTTTGGCAGCTTCTTTTTGATGAAATATTTGTTTTTTGGTTAGGCTTATTATTTTATTATACAATAGCCTTTCATCAACTGGTTTGGCTATATAATCATTCATTCCAACAGCTTTACATCTATCTAAATCAACTGTAGTTACATCAGCTGTTAAGGCCATAATTGGAATAACCAAATGCATGGTTTTGCGAATATACTCCGTGGCTTCAAATCCATTCATTTCGGGCATTTGCAAATCCATTAATATAATATCATAGGTTTTATTTTGTAGTTTTTCAATGGCCAATTTGCCATTGGCAGCTAAGTCACATTCAAAGCCAAAATCATCTAGTAGTGTTTTCATCAGTAATTGGTTTAAGGCCACATCTTCAACCACCAATACTTTTATGTTTTTTATTTGCGTATCTATTTCAACCGTTTCATCCTCCATTTCGGCTTCGGCATTTGTTTTGTCAAAACTTAAGGTAAAACTAAAAGTGGAACCAACAGCTATTTTACTTTGTACACTAATGCTTCCATTTTGCGTTTCAACCAATTGTTTTACTATGGCTAATCCTAATCCCGTTCCACCATATAACCTGGAAGTTCCGCTCGATGCTTGTTGAAAGTTCTCAAAAACCTTTTCTATTTTATCTTCTGTTATACCTATGCCAGTATCGGTAACGGAAAATTGAATGGTTACTTTTTCACCTTCGTCAGCAAGCATTTTAACGGCTACTTTAATGGAACCCTGACTGGTAAATTTAACCGCATTGCTCAGTAGATTTAATATGATTTGGTGTAAACGAACAGGGTCGCCTAATAATACTTCTGGAATATTCTGATCATATTCTTTTATGAGGCGTAAGTTTTTTTCTTCCATTTTAGGTTCAAATAAATGGAGCATGGTCGAGATAGAAGTAGCTAGTTTAAAAGGACTTTGTTCAAACACCATTTTACCAGCATCTACTTTGGCTAAATCTAAAATATCATTAATTAACACAATAAGCGAATCACCACTCATTTTAATGGCAGTTAAGTATTCTTTTTGTTTGGCTGATAAATCAGTTTTTATAAGCACCTTGGTAAATCCAATAATGGCATTCATCGGTGTTCTTATTTCATGACTCATGTTTGACAAGAACTGCTGTTTAGCTTTCACTGCTTCTTTGGCTATGCTTGCTGCCTTTTCTGCTTTGTTCTGTGCCTCTTCCGCTATTATAGTGGCTAGCTCTGAAAACACTTTTGCTTCAAACATTTCCTTTTCTATTATTTTCTGTTCGGTAATATCTCTGGCTACTACAACAGCTCCTATTACATTTCCTTTCGCATCTTTATAAACAGAGCCATTAAATAATACATCGGTTAAATGATGGTCTTTAATAGTTAACGGATAATTGGTTACAAACCCTTTGGAGAATACTTCTTGGTACACTTGTTGGGCTTTAATAGGCTCAGTAAAATATATAAAAAAATCGGTGTTGGTGAGTTCTTCTCTTGTTTTGTCGGTTACCTTTAGCATCGCATTGTTCATGTCGGTTATTTTACCAGCAGGGCTTATAGTAATCAAAGGATCTAAACTTGCCTCAATAAGGCTTCTTGCGTAAAGCAATTCTTTTGTTTCCATTTACTCATTTATTAGTATTTGTTGTTTATTTTATCTTAAAGTTTCTGGTTAAATTTCTTCAATCGGATTTCTTCTTTTGTCCTTCAGTTGTTTAAAGTGCGAAGGGGTTAATCCAGTAATTTTTTTAAACTGACTTGATAAATGGGCTACGCTGCTATAATTGAGTTTGTATGAAATTTCTGTTAGATTTAATTCATCGTAGAGTAATAGCTCTTTGGCTCTTTCAATTTTATGAACAATAATAAATTGCTGAATGGTTATGCCTTTTACCTCTGAGAATATATTTGATAAATAAGTATAATCATGGTTTAGTTTGCTACTGATATAATCGGAATAATTGGTTTTAGGAAGCTCATCGGAGTAATGAACCATTTCAATAATTATATTTTTAATTTTTTCTATCAGCACAGCCTTTTTATCATCCATTAACTCTAAACCAGATTCAAGTAAACCCATTTTTAAGGCTTTACGTTGCTCTAGCGTTATATCCTCCATAATATCAATTTCACCTAAATCAACCACAATAAAATGAAGTCCCAATTTTTTCAACTCTTCCTTTACCATCATTTTGCAACGAAGGCTTACCATGTATTTAATATAGAGTTTCATTTCTGTTTATTTTAGGGGTATAAAAATGATGAATACTTCAATCTTCATATCCACTTTTAATTACGGTAGAAATCATTTTGAATTGTTCATTGGCATTAAAATTATGTCGGGCATGAGCCGGGATAATAATTCCTTCGCCTAGTTTAAGTTTAAAAATTTTAGCGTTTATAATAAGTTCTGCTACTCCATCAATTATTTGAATGTAGGTATCGAAAGGAGATAGTTTTTCGGCCAATTCTTCACCCGCATCGAAAGACGAAACAGTTATATTTCCAGTTGATTTTTTTATAATTGTTTTACTTACTACGGCATTGGGCATGTATTCAATAATCTCAACAATAATGTGTGCCTTTGCTTTTTCTGCCTCAATATTGTCATTGTTATTTTTCATTTGTTGAAATTAGTTTATTTAGTTTGTTTTACTAAGAGTGAAGAATAGGCCTTATTAGCTATGGTTAGGTAACTTTGCTTATAATTTAACCGACTAAAAAATTTAGTTATTAAACATTTACAGTGCAGACTTAGATTTTGCAACCTAACCAATATAACACAATAAGTTGTTACATAAATCACACTTTAGTAGTATTATTCTACTCATTTCAACCGTTATTATTATTATTGATAGCATGAATAATTAATACTATTAATAAACACATATAATTTATATGATTTTTATTCAAAAAAAATTGCATTTCTTATTATAGTTTTCATTTTGAGGCAGTTGACGTGTTAAATATAAATTCTTCATTCATTTCCTTCATTAATTGACTAAGGCTGTTCATTTGTTCATTAAAGTCTGATTTAAACAATATCCATTTCTCATGTGTTTCCACCTGATGGTCAGTAATAATGGTTTTGAGTTGCTTATTTTTAAATTCCACCTGTTCTATTTGCTTTTCAAATTTGTCTTGTATAGCTCGCTTTTCTAATTTAACAATTGTTTTAAATGAGGAAACTTTGAGTTCATTTTCTTGTAATTGAGCAACTATTTCGGCTTTGAATAGAATGTATTCATCAAGTGAGTCCCATTGCGATTCTTGTAAAGTACGGGTAGCTTGTATTACTCTTTCTCTAGCCTCTTCAGCCGTTTCCATTTTTGGTTCAGTAGTGCAATAACTAATAGAACCAACAATGCATATTGTTAGTATAAGCTGTTTTATGCCTATTTGTGTTATCATTACAATAAAATAATAAGTAAAATTACAATAACAATAAGAGCACCTACTGAAAGGTACACACCATCACTCAAAGCATTCAATTCAGTTTGAATACTTCTTACCTCTTTACGCAAATGTTCTTTTTCCACTTTTGTTAAGTTTTTTTTATCTAATTGACGAATAACAGTTATCCTATTAAGTAGCATTTGAGCAGTTTTGGCTTCTACCCTTTTGTTTTCATTAATATTGGAGGCTTTTGTTTGTAATGGATTAATAAAGTATAACAAACCAATGGCAATTATAGTAAGTAGTTTCTTTTTCATGGTATTTAGTATTAATTAGAGTTGTAAAGGTGTGTTTATTGAGACCAAGTGGGTTATACATTTGCTTTTATAATTTACATTATTCACACATGTTTTATACCTTTAAGCCAAAGCCATTTCATTGTTAAAGCTATGTTTAGCTTTTTGTGTAGTTGCTTGGAGAGTAAGGTATGGCGCAAGTATTATCAATAAAAAAGCACCATGTTTTGCATGGTGCTTTTTTAAAAACTAATTTTTTGAAGCTTGTAACTTAGCATCTTTTTTTTGCACTTTTCTTGCCATAACATTGTGACCATGTGCGTTGACAGTGCTCTGTGCCGCTTTTTCATGTTCTCCGTTTTCATGATGCTTAGCAGCCTCTAAATGGCTTTTTGATGCATTGTCAAAATGGGTAGCCGCTTTTTTGTGATTTTCAATACTTTTTTGATTGTCAGCTGGAGTAGTTTGGTTCTTTTCTGACTTTGGGAATGTAGTTGTCATGTTTTTATAATTTAATGTAACAAATTTATTACCGTACAAACATGATTCTAATACAATAAAGTGCCGTTACATAATGAACAATGAATATTGTATTTTTTACAGTTTTCTGCCACACATAATTACTGCTATACATCCATTATTCTGAATGTAATATTGATTCTAGGCAATAAAATTTGGGTACTTTTGGGAAGCTGGTGTTCCCAATATTGTTGTGTTTTACCTTTCATTATCAGTACGCTTCCACTTGGCAGGATAAGCGTTTGTTTTAATTTTTTATTGGTATAATTTCTAAACTCAAATTTTCTGCTTGCACCAAAACTCACGGAAGCAATTATTGGATTTTCTCCTAGTTCCTTTTCATTGTCTCTATGCCAACCCATGCTATCGTTCCCATCTCTATACCAATTTAAAAGTGCATTGGAAAATGGTACTTCGCTTAGGCTATCTACTTTTTGCTTTATAAGCATTAAACTCTTGGAAAATGGCTGTGCTTGCATGGTAATACCCGAATAACTGTAGCTTCTATTGTTATTGCTACACCAAGCTGTTAAGCGCGGTTGCATTACTGCTTTACCAAAAATTTTAATGGGTTCTTGCTTCCAGTCTATCTCTTCCATTAATTGCGCCAAGTAAAACTTGCATTCTTGGGCATCAAATACATTTTCATATAAATAGGCTTCTCCATCAAATGGCAGTAAATTAGCATGATGAAATAGATTTTGCTGCATGGTGGCTTATTGAGCTAATTTCTTAGTGGCTTCTAAAGCTATTAAGGCATGTTTGCGGTTAGTTCCCCA